>NZ_JBHXDN010000026.1:0-37600 GCF_042726075.1 Kitasatospora sp. NPDC127035
CGCCCGGACGGGGCGTCGCGGAACGCCGGCGGCACCCGTCAGACGCGGTCGGGCTGAGCGGCGGCGAGGTGGGCCAGGTGGCGCTCGGCGGCACGGAGCTTCCGGCCGTCGGGGCCGGGGAGGTAGGCCCGCAGTTCGATGATCTCGGGGGCGATCCGAAGGGCCTCGGCGCGGTCCGGGATCGCCCGCCAGCAGGCTTCCGCGTTGGTCGCGGCCTGCTGGGTCTCGGGGTGGTCCGGCCCCTGGGCACGGAGCAGGGTGAGGGCCACCTCGCGGTAGATGTCCGCCGCCTCGACGGTCCGCCCGGCGAGGCGGCAGATGTGGGCGCGGACCTGGCGGACCTGCAGCACCGGCGCGGAGACGGAGCCGTGTTCGCCGATCGCCTCCAGTTCGAGGGCGAAGGCCAGGTCGGTGGCGGCCGCGTGGTCCCCCGCCTCGGCACTGCGGACGATGCGGCCGATCACCTCCCGGTAGTCGGCGCGGGACTGGAAGGGGTCGGGCGTCGGCACGGCCCCCGTTTCGGTTTCGGCCTCTGGCTCGGCCTCGGCCTGGGCCTGGGGCTCGTCGGCAGCGTCCCCGGGCCTGGCGCCGACCGGAGCCGCGTCGGACGGAATCGCGTCGGTCACCGGCACCTCGTCCGCCGCCGCCGGGGCCTCCTCCACCACGGTGTCGACGGTCGGCGGTTGCCAGGCGTAGGGCTTCAGCAGGTCGACCGGACGGGGCGCGGGCGGCGGGGTGGGCGGCACCTCGGCCTTGAGCAGGCCCACCCGGCCGTCGGGCTCCGCCGCGGCGGCGGCGGGAGCGGGCAGGGGCGCGGAGCCTGACGGTTCGAGGGCCGCCGCCGGCTTGTCCAGGGTGACGGCGCGCCGAGGCCGCGGCACGGCGTCCTGCGGCACGGCGTCCTGCGGCGGGGTGTCCTGAGGCGCGGCGTCCTGCGGCACGGCGTCCTGCAGCAGGTCGTCCCAGGGCACCTCCTCCGGGGCGGCCGGGCGGGGCAGCACGGCGGCCGGGCTCGCCGCCTCGTACAGGACGGGGTCCGCGGCGGAACCGTCGCCGCGGCGCGCGGTGTTGCGGAAGAACGGCCGGTCGGGCGCGTGGGTGGCCACGATGACGACGTCCGGGCGGAGCACCGAGTAGACCTGCTGACGCAGCTGCTCGGGGGCGAGGACGGCCTCGGCGCCGGGGCGACCGCCGTGCAGCGCCTCGATCAGCGCACGGGTGAAGGTGCCGATCTGCTCGGGGTCGGGGCTGACCACCGCCCAGAGCGGCATGCCCTCGGCGAGCGGCGAGACGGCTCCCTGGAGGAAGGGCCACGCACTCTGATCGGCGCTCAGGTCGGCGATGACCAGGGTCTGCCAGTCGGTCGGGCGGTGGCGCAGCTCGGCCGCGACCGCCTGCCAGGGGAGGCCGTCCTGCCGCACGCTGCCGGGCTTGGAGTCCCGCAGGGTGAGGTGGAGTTGGCCGTTGCGCCGGTCGGCGAGCAGGTGGCCGCCCAGGTGGACGAGGAGCGGTCCGGGGTGGCGGGCCGCGGCCCGCAGATGGGCGAGGACGGTGTGGGGGTCACTGGCGGCGGGGAGGTGGACGGCGTCGACGGCATCGGCGGCGAGCAGCACCTGGGGGCTGACTGCGGCGAGCATCGCGGAGAGGACCGGGGCCTGCGCGGTTCCGCCGCGCCCCCAGGTACGGCGGCCGGAGCTGCCGTAGCCGCCCTCGACGACCAGGATCCGCCCGCGCGGCGCGGCGCCCAGGCTGCCGTGGCCGGGCAGCACTCCGGGGCCGGGCACACCCTGCGCCGGAACGCCGTGCGCCGGAACGCCGTGCGCGGGGGTGGCTCCGGGCCCGGCGAACGGCGGCGGGGTCGCCGAGGGCGGCGGCGGGGCCGTGCCGGCGCCCGCTGCGCCGTCGGCTCCCGCCGCACCGCCCATGGCCGGCAGGCCGGTGACGGTCCATCCGGTGGACGGCACCGGCGGCTCGGGCGCCGTCACGGGGACGGCCGCAGGTGCGGCCGTCGGCGGCTCGTAGAGCGCGGCCGGGCCGGGTGCGGGTGCGTCGACCGGTGGCTCGTACAGCGCGGCGGGACCGGGCGGATGGTCCTCGTACGCGTTGCGCGGGAGCCATGGCGGCAGGTCGTCCTGGGGGCCCGCGTCCGGCGCCGGGTCCGGACCTCCGGGGACCGCCGTCGTCTCCGCCATCTCCAGGTCACCCGCCCTGCCCCGCCGCTCAGCGGCGTCGCTGCCTTGCCCCGCGTGGCGACTTCCACCACACCCGATTGCGCCACCCTACGAGATCCCGGCACACCCGAGCCAGGCCGGGTCGGCGATCGACGCCGGTCGGACACACCTCGGGCACACGTCCGGCCCGCCCTCGGCCGACCGCCCGCGGCGTGGCGAGGTCCCGGCGGTCCGGCCCCCCGCTCGTCCAGGGTCCGGAGCTCCGTGCGCACCGGCTCCTGCGGACACGTCGGAATCCGGGCGACGCGGGCACGTTGGTGCAGTCGCACGGTGACCGGCTCACGGTCGCAGCCTTCAGCCGGAAGCCACTACGGCTCGGCGCCGTCCGATCCTGCAGCGGGTGGACCAGGAGCCGGCGGGCCGGATCCGTCGGCCGTCGGCGCGGACGGCGGTGAGCCCGGTGCCCTCGCATCCGATCCGGTCCCCGGCCGCCAGGAACAGCGACCGGTCCAGCTCGAAGGCATAGCCGTCATCGGCCTCGACCGGGAGCGGTGCCGCGGTTCCCCCGCGTTCGACGACGCCCTTCACCGGGCTCCGTACCGTCATGCCCTGGACGGTACGGAGCACCCGTACCGTCCAGGGGCGGAAGGCCGGTCCGCCGGCCGTGCCCACGGGGTCGTGGGCTGCCCGGCCACCGGCTCAGGAGCCGGCGAGGAGGTCGCGCAGCAGGGCCACCGTGTCGGCGTCCAGGTCCCGGCCGGTGCGGCGGCTGAGCGCGTCCAGGCGGTTGACGGCGCGCAGCAGTTGGTCGCGGGCACCGGCCGAGGCGTAGGCGTAGAAGAGGTCGCGGTGCAGGAGTTCGACGTCCGGGGCGACGGCGAGGCCGCGGAAGACGGCGGCCTCGGCGCTGCGGTGGTCGCCGTACTGGAGGCGGCGGGCGGCGAGTTCGTGGGCGGTGTCGACGATCGCGGCGATCATGTCCTGCCGTTCGGACTCGGCCCAGCCGAACGCGGCGGGCGGTGCCTCCGCGAACGGGGCGCCCCGGACCAGGGCGAGGGCGTGGGCGAGGGCGGCGTCGGCGGTGGCACTGGTGCTGCGCATGCCGCGCCGGTAGAGGCCGCGGAACTCGTCCCAGTCGCAGGTGACGGCGGGGGCGAAGGCGTAGCCGTCGGAGGAGTCGGTGACCAGGAAGGACCGGCCGTCCGAGGAGGAGCCGAACCAGGAGGCCAGGTCGGCGAGCTTCTCGGGCAGCGGACTCCGGGCGTCGGCCGCGGTGGGGTGCGGGTCGAGGTGGGCCGCGCCGGGGTGCAGGTCGTGGTCGAGGGCGTGGTGGTCGGCGCCGGGGCGCAGGGCCAGGTAGACGGCGAGTTCGGTGAGCCGCAGGACGGTGGCGGGTTCGGCCGGGCCGCCGGTGCCCGCCACGTCGACCGGGCCGAGCAGACGGATCCGGGGCGCGGTCCGGGTGGCGTGGGCCTCCGGGGATCGCAGGATGGCGAGCAGGTCGTCGCTGTCGCTGCGGCCGGGGGTGGTGCGGGCCACCGGGGCGACGGCCGTCGGTCCGGGTTCCGTGACGGGGGCCACCGACGGCACGGGCGACCCGGGGGACGGCTCCGGGCGGGCGGGGAGCCGCGGATCGGCACCGGTGGGCGCTGGCGCCGGGTCGTGCGTCGGCAGCGGCTCGGGGGCGGGCGCCGGCTTCCCGGCCGGGGCGGGTGCCGGTGTGACCGGCGTGACCGGCTGGACGGGCGCGACCGCACCGGTGGGCGTCCCGGTCCCATCGGGCACCCGGAGGTTCTGGGTGGTGTCCTCTCCCCCGGACGTCGTGCCGGTGTCCGGGCCGACGGGGAAGCCGGCGGCCGGGCCCGCCGGGGCGGCGGGTGTGGCGGCCTGTCGCCCGAGGCCGTTGACGAGGTGCCGCGGACCGGGGACGACGGCCACCGCCGCGGACGGGGGGACGGCCACGGCCGGGGCGGCCGGCAGGGCGGGCACGGCGGAGACGGTGGACCCGGCGGAGGCGCCGTTGGCCGACCCACCGGTCGACCCACCGGCCGACCCGTTGGCCGCGGCGGGCGCCGCCGGGTCGGTACCCGCGAACGGGCTGGCGCCCGTGCCGATCACGCGGGCGAGCAGGCGCGGGCCGGCCGCCTCGGGGGCGTCACCGCCCGTGCCGTCGCCGAGGTCGGGCTCGTCCGGCGATCCCATCAGGAATCCGCCGGAGGGACCGCCCGACGCCCCCACGCCGACCAGGACCGGTACGGGCGGGAGTTCGGCCGGTTCGAGGTCGTCGAGGCCGGGGCCGTCCAGGGTCCAGGCGGGAGCGGGGTGCTGGGTCTGGTCGTCGGCGGCCCGGAGCAGCTCGGCGACCTGCTCGTACTGGCCGGTGGTCAGGCGCTGCAGTTCCAGGGTGAGGTGCAGGCCGGGGATGGTGGCCTGTCCGATGGCCGGCAGGGTCCAGCGGGCGACCGGGCCGGTGCCGCGCTCGGGCGCCCGGGTGACCACGGCGACGCACGTCCGCGGGCGGCCGTCGAGGAGCCGGCCGAGCTCGGCCGGGACGTCCCCGCCCGGCTGGTGGCCGCAGAGCACGATCTCGGGGGTCCACGACTCGTCGGCCTGGCCGCGGCTGCGGGCCTCCCGGGGGCTGGTGGCCTCGGCGGCGACCAGGGTGGCCCGGGCCTTGGCGGTGCGCGGGCCGAGGGCGGCGAGCGCGGCCTCCAGGGTGGGGTGACGGTGGATCCGCTCGGCGGCCGGGCCGCTGATCGGAATCTCCTCCGCGAGGTCGACGAGGTGCAGGTGGAGGCGGTCGGCGAGCGGGCTGTGGGCGAGTTCGAGGGCGAGGGTGCGCAGGACGTCGCGGGCGTCGTCCGGGTGGCCGGAGAGGTGGAGCAGCCGGACGGTCTCCAGGTCGGCGAGGATCACCGAGCCGTCGGGCGAGGAGCCCAGGGTGACCAGGGCCGGGTAGGGGGCGGCGGTCTTGCGGGCCTGGGCGCGTGAGAGCAGCCCGTCCGAGTCGGCCGCGCACCACCAGATGTCAGGGGCGTGGGCGGCGCGGAACGGGGCGATCGGGGCGGCCGCGCCGGAGAGGTGCAGCTCGATCGTCCGGCCGGGGGTGATCCGGGCGGCGACGACGGCGGGCAGCCGCTTGCCGCCGCGGACGGTGTTGCGGGCCATGCTGCGCAGGGCGCGGTCGAGCAGGTCGAGACCGGCCTCGTCCTGGCGGGCCTTCAGTTCGGCCTCGAAGGCGGCGGCGGGGGCGGTGGGCAGGGCGATGCGGTGCCGGGGCCGCCGCCCCCGGAGCTGGGTGCCGCGCTTGCGGGCGACGGCGCCGACCATGACGGCCGCCAGCAGCACGCCGACGGTGGAGGCGGCGAGGGCGACGGTGTAGTCGTCGCTCGGGGCGTCCTCGGCGTGCGCGGCGGGCGTCTGGGCCGGGGTCTGTCCGGGCGCCGGGGCCTGTGCGGGAGCGGGGGTCTGGGCGGGCGCCGGGGCCTGCGCGGGAGCGGGGGTCTGGGCGGGCGCCTGGGTGGCGGGTGCCGGTGCCGGCACCTGGGTGCCCGGTGCGGGCGGCGGAGGGACCGGGGCCGGGGCCGGTTCCGCCGCCGGCGCGGGTGCCGGGGCGGGGGCGGGCTCGGGCGCCGGGGCCGGGGCGGGGGCCGGGGCGGGCGTCGCCGCGCCGGGCAGGCTGAGCACCATCCCGGGCACCACCACGTCCGGGTCGGTGAGTCGCTCCCCGTCCGGCGCCTGGACGCCCTTGTTCGCGTCGAACAGCTTCGGCCAGGCCTCGGCGTCGCCCAGCTCGCGCTCGGCGATGACCGACAGGCTGTCCCCGGGCTTCACCGTGACGGTGCCGGTGCCCTGGGCGCCGCTCGCGGGCGTACCCGCCTGCGTCGTGCCGGTCGCGGGCGCCGGAGCCGGAGCCGGCGCCGGGGTCCCGGCCTCGTCCGGCTTGGCGTCGCCCGGCATCACCAGTGCCCAGCCGGGGTGGATCGGCCGGTCCGCGTCGAAGCGGTTGCCCGAATCGTCCATCACCCGGCCGTCGTTGAGCTTGGCGATCTCCGTCCAGCGCTCGCCCGAACCGAGCTGGCGCTCCGCGATGGACCAGAGGCTGTCGGCCGGCCTGCTGTCCCGCACCGTGTAGGTGGACTGCTGGTCGGCGGCGGGGGCGAGGGAGGGTGCGGCCTGCGCGGCGGGCAGCGCGGCCCGCTGCGCCGCGGCGCCCGCCTGGACGGCCGCGGTCGCCACCTGGGGGCGCTCGGGGGTGGCGGCGAACGCCGAACCGGCCACCGGCACCAGCGCGATCACCGCACCGACCAGGCCGGCGGCGGCGCGCTGGCTCCAGCCGAACGCCGGGATCCGCCGGGCCACCCGGCCGCGGAGCTGGGCCGGGATCTCCAGCAGGACGGAGAGCGCGAAACAGGCCCAGCCGACCCAGCCGACCACGACCAGCAGCCAGAGGAACAGCTGCCCGTCGTCGGGGCTGGTCAGCAGCGCGCCGAGGCCGTCCGGTGCGAGCGGGCCCATGTCGGCGACCGCGCGGGTGCCGTAGAGCAGCAGCGCCGGGACCCCGAGCAGCAGTCCCAGCAGGGTGATCAGGGCCGCGATCGCGGCGAGCACGGCGCCGCCCCGGCCCCGGCGGCCGCCGCTGCCGCCGCGGTGCGACGGCCGCGACGACGGCCGCCGGCCGGACGCGGGAGTGGCGGGCACACCCCGGGCCGGACGCCCGGCACGGGTCTGGTCCTTGGCGCGTGGCGCGGCCATCAGTCGGTCTCCGCTTCCTTGACTCCGTGGACGAGGGCTGCGCTTCCCTTGCCCGTGATCTTCCTGTTGGCGAGTTGGGTCAGCAGGACGGGCCGGTACTCGGTCTCCACCGTGATGGTGACGGCCGCCCCGTCGGGCGAGAACTCCACGAACTTCGCGGCCAGACCGTACAGCGCGAGGTAGCTGTTGGCGGCCTCCTCGGCGTACTCCCGCTTCACCCGGTACCCCTCGCCGCGCAACAGCGCGGCCTCGTCGAGCTGTTGGCCTGCCACCCGGGCGGCTTCCTGGGCGTAGGCGTCGGTGTTCTCCGCGACGCGCAGCTTGCCGCCGGCGTCGATGATGAGGGCGATGACCACGGCGACGAACGCCGAGCAGATCGCGACGAAGATCGAGAGCGTGCCCCGGTCCGAACGGGCACGGAATCGAGGTGCCCCGCGTCCGCGCGCCATGGCGCCCCCTCCCGACATGCCCGTCCACCCTCCCCCGGGCGCTCTCCGCTTGCGTTTCCCCCGCCCGGGGCGTCCCCAATCCCCGTCCGGGTACCTCGTCGTCACGACCTCGCCACCGCCCGCCCCACGGCCCGACACATCCCTGTCCGGGGAAGCCTCCGGCCCGCCCCGTTCGCTCCGGCGCACGCCCGTTCACCCGCCCCGGTAGCGGTCCACGACCGAGACGAAGCTGCCGGTGAGCGTCTTCGACACCGGCCCGTTCAGATTCGGCCCGCCGAGCAGGTCGGACAGTCCGACCTCGCACCGGACCGACACCGTGACCGTCGCCATGGTGGTCCCGTGACTGACCAGTTCCCCGTGCGCCACGGTGACCCTGCTGCTCGCGCAGTGCACGCCCTGCTGCTCCATCGCCTCCACGGCGGACTTCTTCGCCGCCGCGTCCATCGCGTCGACGCCACGCGCCAGCGAGGCGGTCCGGGCGGCCGAGCGGGCCGCGGCCTCCACCGTGCCGGCGGCGGTCTGCACCCGGCCGGCCGCGACGGTGACCAGGATCAGTCCCACCACGGCGGGCGCGACGATCGCGGCCTCGACCGCGAAACCGCCGCCGTCCCGGCCGAACGGCGACCGGGCGGACCGGGCCGCGGCGAACCCGCGCGCCCGTCCGACCGCCCACCCGGGCGGCCGGTTCGCCGACTTCCCGGTCCGCCACCGGAACCGTCCGCTCACGGTCCCACCACCTGCGGCGGGACGAACCGCTCGCGCGGCGCCTCGGCGCGCTGGGTCACGGTCGGCCGCGTGACGAAGGGGATGACCACGGGCGCCGTCACCTCCACAGTGACCCGGATCAGCACCGGCGTGCTGCCGTCGGTGCTGATCGCGTGGTCCTCGCTGCCCTGGCGGCCGAGGAACGCCTCGGCCTGCTTCCGCGCCGCCTCGTTCTTCAGCTCGTCGCTCCGATTGCCCTGGACGCGGCCCGCGTCGACGCCCTCGCGGGCAGCGGTGAGGGCGAGTTGGCGGTAGTACCACCACAGGCCCGTCTGCGCGACGGACAGGATCAGGATCAGCACGACCGGGAAGACGATGGCCAGGCCCAGGCTCAACGACCCTCGGTCGGAACGGCGGAGACGACGACCTCTCATCACGGGGTGGCGCCGCTCCCGGGCAGGTTCGGGTCCTCGTTGACCTTGTCGACGACCTTCTTGTTCAGGCTGTAGAGCGCGGTCGCGACGAGGCCCGCGACGAACACCAGCGCGATGACGGCGAGCGCCAGTTCGATGCTGATGGCGCCCCGGTCACCACGCGCACGGGCCGCCTTCGCGCGGCCCATCCGGAAGTGGAACAGCAGCAGGGCGAACCGGACCGGCAGGAGGGTCGGCCCCGCCAATCGGGCCACCAGGTACTTGAGGTGGGTGTTCATCAGTTTCTCCCAGGGTGCGTCGTGGTGACGGAGGTTGCTGACCTCCGCGAGGGGTACCTCAGTTGAGCATCTTGTGCAACGCGGGATAGATGATCAGCACGGTCATCAGCAGGGTCAGCGCGGCCCCCGGAGCGACCATCCGCTCGCTGTCGGAGTTGGCCCGGGCGAGGTCCTCGGCGAGCAGTTCGCCCCGCAGGCCCTTGGCCCGGGCCCGCAGTGTGTCGTAGACGGCCGCGCCGTCGGTGCCGGAGATCCGCATGATGTCGGCCACGTCCTGCAGCGGCGTCAGGCCCAACTCGACCGCCAGCGCGTCCAGTCCGGCCCAGGGCGGCAGCCGGTCGGTGGCCGCGCGGTCCAGTGCGTCCCTGATCCGCCGGAACACCGCGCCCCGGCCGACCGCGGCGGCCCGCCGCAGCGCCTCCGCCGGACCGAGGTCGGCGGCCCGTTCCATCGCCACCAGCTCCAGGTAGGCGGCGACGCCGTGGAGGTACTCGACGCGGGCCTCCTTCGCCTCGCCGCGCACGATGGCGTCCGGGAGGAACCAGAACAGCCCGGCCAGCAGCGGGCCCACCAGCAGCGGGAGCACGAACGGCAGGCTCATGTCGAGCAGCATCGCCGCCACCACCAGGTAGGGCGGCAGGACGAGGCCGATCAGGGCGAACATCAGCTTGTGCGCCATGAACCGGGCCGGGGTACGGCCGATCAGCGCCAGGTCGCGTTCGGGGATGCGCACCCCGCGCAGGCTGATCGAGCGCTCGCCGATCCGGTCGAACCAGCGCGGCCGTTCCTCCGGGTCGGGGGTCCGGTCGGCGGGGGTGCGGTGCAGCCGGTCCAGCGCCTGGCCCAGGTCGGGCGGGGCAGGGCGGAGTTCGGCGATCAGCAGGGCGATGCCGCCGGCCGCCGCGGCGCCGGCCAGCACGGACCACGGGGAGATCATCGTGCCTCCCCGAACAGCCGGGCGCCCGCGTCGGCACCGCCGGTCGCAGCACCGCCGGTCGCGGCGCCACCCGGGCCACCGGGCCCTTCGGCGGCCCGGCCGCCCGCACCGCCCTCGGGTGCGTCAGCACGCCGCGCGGCCCTGCCGGTCCGGCTGCGCCGGTCCAGCTCCAGCAGGCGCGGGACCGGTGGATGCGAGGCCAGCGCCCGCATCCAGGCGATCACCGCCACGAACAGCGCGGCCACCACGGCGAGGACGCTCTGGCCGAGCACCGTGCTGTACGGGCGGGTGTACTCGGTGTTGAACGAACCGATGGTGACGACCAGCACGATGATGCCGACCAGCCAGCGGATGGTGGTGCGGTGCTTGGCCCGGTCGGCCTCGATGGTGCGGCGCTGGCGGACCTCCTCGCGCACCGATTCGGCCATGTCGGAGAGCGCCCGGGCCAGCCCGGGCCCGCTGTCCCCGGAGCGCAGCAGCAACGCGGCGAGCACCTTGTCGGCGGTGGCGTCGGCCATGCTGTCGGCGAAGGCGCGCAGCGCCTCCTCGGGCCGCCAGCGGGCCTGCAGCCGGGCGGCCAGCTCACCGACCTCCCCCTCGATCGCGGCGGGCGCGGTGCGGCGGCTGGTGACGATGGCCTGGTTGAGGCCGACACCGAGCAGCAGCACGTCGGCGATCCGCTGGGTCCACTCGGAGAGCGCCTCCAGCCGCTCGATCCGGTCGGTGTCCGAACGGGTGGTGTCGAACAGCCAGGGCAGGCCGAAGACCGCCAGCGGGACGAGCAGCGCGGTCAGCGGGATGCCGGTGAACAGCCAGCCGAGCGGCGCGCCGGCCAGCGCGAGCGGCAGCTGGATCCGGCGCAGCCGGACGATCCGCCCCGAGGCGGTGCCGGGCGCGCCGTACCAGAAGACGTGCAGCCGGCCGCCGAGCGGGTTGGAGGTCTCGCGGTCCCCGTCCGGTTCGGCCGCCGGGTCGCTGCCGCGGGCCCAGGCCACCAGGGCGACCAGGCCGCCCATGACGAGCAGGCCGCAGAGCACGAAGAGCGGCATCATCGGGCGCCACCGCCGATCCGGAGCTGGAGCGGTGCGGCCCAACTGCCGTACCGGGAGCCGAGCAGCGACGCGTCGAAGCCTGCCCGGCGCAGGTCGTCCAGGCACTGCGGCGGGGTGTGCGGGACGGCGCGCGGCTCGCCGAGCTCGGGGCGCGGGCCGAACACGGTGTTCAGCGCGGGCCGGCCGCTCTCGCCGAGACCGGTCACCTCCAGGACGTGCGAGACGAACCGGTGCCGGCGTCCGCCGACCGGCGTCTCGTCGACCATCGCCACGTGCACGATGAGGTCGACCGCGTTGGCGGTGAGCCGGTAGGCGAGCGCGTCGGTCATGTGCGAGCCGTACTCCAGGCAGAGTTCGGCGATGCGGTCGACCACCATGTGCGGGCCGCGGGCGTGCAGGGTGCACATCGAGCCGCCCTCGCCGTTCGTCATCACCCGCAGCATCGGGACGACCTCGCCGGAGCGGACCTCGCCGACGATGATCCGCGAGAGGGTCATCCGCAGCGCGGCCGGGATCAGGTCGCCGATGGTCAGCTCGCCGGCCGAACGGCCCTCGACGCGTTCGCCGTTGCCCTCCCGGGCCTCCATCGGCACGACCTGGCGCAGGTGGCCGAGGGTGTGCAGCCAGAGTTCGAACTCCGACTCCAGGGTGCCGATCCGCTCGTCGGGCGGGATCTCCGCGGCCATCGCGCGCAGCAGGCTGGTCTTGCCGACGCCCTGGGTCCCGGTGATCATCACGTTCTTCCGGGCCCGGATGGCGGAGGCCAGGAAGGAGGCCAGGGTGGTGTCCAGGGTGCCGAGCCGGACCATCTCGGGCAGCGTCGCGGAGGCCACCCGGTGCCGACGGATCGCCACGTAGGGGCGCGGGGTGACCTCGGTGAGCGCCTGGAGGCGCATGCCGCCCTCCAGGCGCAGCGCGAGGGTCGGGCTGGCGGTGGAGAGGGAGCGTTCGCCGCCGCCGTGCTGGCGGGCCAGGTCCTGGAGCAGTTCCACGAGTTCGGCGTCGCTGTCGGCCACCGGCGGGACCTGGCGCAGCGGCTGGTGGACCCGCGAGATCCAGACGTCGTCGCAGCCGTTGATCAGGATGTTCTCGATCTCCGGGTCGTCGAGGTAGGGCTGGAGCCGGCCGGCCCGGAAGAGCAGGTCGAAGACGGCCTCGGCGAGCGCACGGTCCTGGTCGCGGGTGGGCGGGATGCCGTGGGTCTGCGCGTAGGCGTCGGACCAGCGGGCGACGGCCTCCTCGATCAGCGCGCGACCGCGCTGGCGGCGGGTCGCGCGGTCGGGTTCGGTTCCCGAGCCCGCGGTCAGCCGGAGGATCTGCTGGTGCAGCTCGGCGGCCACCTGGCGCTTGAGCTCGCGCGCCACCTGCGGGTCGACGGCCGGGCGGGTGCCGGCGCCGCGCCGGTCGAGCGAGGGCAGCTGGGAGGGGACGGCGGTGGCCGTCGCGGCGCCGCCCTGCTGGGCTCCCGGCGGCACGGGCGGGGCACCCGCCGGGGCGGCCGGGCCGGGCCCGACCGGGCCTGCGGTCACCGGGCCCGGCGTGACCGGGTTGGGCATGACGGGGCCGGGGAGGGGTGTCGACCAGGGCAGCGCGGCGGGGTCGGTGGCCGGCTGCTGGTGCAGGGGGCTACCGCGCACGGAGCACCTCCGTCTGGGCGAGGGGGTCGCTGGGTGCGGTGCCGTACGGCTGGTGCGCGGGCCCGGTCGGCTGCTCCGGCGCGCCGGGGGCGGGCGGGGCGGCGTGCTGCGGGGCTGCGGTCCGGGCGCCGTACTGCGCGGCGCCGGACGACGGCGGCCCGTACGTCGGGGCGCCGGACTGCTGGGGCTGGAACTGCTGGGCCTCGTACGGCTGCGTCGCGTGCTGCTGCGTCGCGCCGTTCCGGGTCCCGTCGTGCGGGGTCCCGTACGGCTGCGTCGCCTGCGGCTGCGTTCCGAACGGCTGCGTTCCGTGCGGCTGGCCGGCGTCGGGCCGGCCGGGGTTCTGGGGGTACTGCGGGGCGGAGTGCCGGCCGCCGTACTGCTGGGTCTGGTGCGCCTGCTCCCCGGGTGTGCCGCCGTGCCCCGGGAAGGACGCGGGAGCGGCCGGCTGCGGTGCCAGCCCCGCGAGCGGGGCCACCGGCCCGGTGGTGATCACCGGCGGCACGGGCCCGTACGGCTGGGCGGGCTGCGGTGCCTGCGGCGGCGGGTACGCGTAGCCGGGCCCGTCGGCCGGCTCCGGCGCCGGTCCGGCCGTCCCCGACGGACCGGCAGCCGCCGGCCCCCGGTCCGGGGCGGGCCCCGTTCCCGGGGCGAGCTGTGCGGGTGGGGCCGGCTGGGAGGTGGGCGCCAGCCGCTGCCGCCGCCGGCGCACCGTCAGCTGGAGCTCGTCCGCCGCCGAACGCGCCGTCCGCATCAGCTCCGAGCGGACGAACCGCCGGTCGGTGACGTCGCCGCCGTCCGAGAGCACCCGGGCGGTGCGCTGCGCGTGCGGCAGCACCCCGAGCACCGGCAGCCCGAACTCGCGGGACACCTCCGCCCCCGAGTACGGCCCCTCCGCGACCAGCAGCAGGCCCAGCGCGTCCGCCCCGGTGCCGGCCGTGCCGAGGTCCTCGGCGAGCGCGGCCAGCCGGGGCCGCGACGCGCTCAGCCCGCGCAGGGTGGTGCGCACGGTGGCCGCCACCACGTCGGCCCGGCGGGCCAGCACCGCACTGGTGCCGGTCGCGCCGGAGCGGCCGAGGTCGAGGAGGACGTCGTAGCCCTGCGGTTCCAGCCCGTGCAGCACCTCCATCAGCGGCTCCCACGTGTAGGCGAGCCCGGGTGCCTGGGTGGGGTCGGTGAGACCCGGCAGCAGGAGGCGCTCGGCGTTGCCCTCCGGCGAGAGGTCGATCAGCTGTTCCCAGAGCGCCTGGGCGAGCAGCCCGCGCCGGTCGGCGACGGCGAGGTTGCGCAGCCCGTACACCGCCTCGACCCGGCCCTCCAGGGCGCCGGCCAGCACCGCGCCGCCGTCCGGATCGCACTCGACGAGCAGGACGCGGCGGCCGGGCCGCAGCGGCCAGGCCAGCAGCAGCGCCAGCGCCGTCGTGGTGGCGCCGGGTGCCCCCGGGCCGCCGACCACCGCGATGACCGCCATCTCAGGCCCCACCCGCCCCGGACGGCGCACCGCTCGCGGCCCCCGAGGACGCCGCGCCCGTCGGTGCGGGCGTCCCGACCCGGGCCGCGGACGGCGTGGCTCCCGAGGGCGCGGCTCCCGACGGCGCCGCCTGCGACGGTGTCGCTCCGGTCCCCGGCGCCGCGGAACCCGCCGCGGAGGGCGCCGCCCCCGGGGCGGGGCGCGGTGCCACCACGATCTGGATGCGTCCGCTCGCGACCCACGCCGCCAGGCGGTTGGCCTCCGCCTCGGCGGCCACCACGTCGAAGACCTGGCTGCCGTCGCCCTCCACCCGGCCGACCGTGTACACGGTGGCGGAGAGCGACTCGATCCGGTTGCCGTCCGCGGTGTTCACCACGAGGACCGGCATGCCGGGCTGGAGCCTGGTGGCCGGCAGCTGGGTGCGCTTGACCGAGACACCGACCAGGAGCTGCCCCGGGCCGAGGACGAGCGTCTGGGCCAGGTCCCGTTTGGTGAGCAGCCCGCCGCGGTGGAGGTCGGTGGTGGCCCGCATGCCGACCGCCTTGTCCCGGTCGGCGGCGGCCAGCGGGGTGAGCGCCGGATCGCCGGCGATCCGCACCACCACGAGGTCGGCGGCGGTCAGCGTCTGCCCCCACTGCACGTCACGGGCGAGCGCCAGCACCGCGACCCGCTGGCCGGTGCTGTTGTAGAGGACGGCGCCACCCAGCCCGCCGGCGGCTATCAGGGCCACCGCCATCGCCAGTACGGCGGGCCGACGGCGCCGCGCCCCGAGCGTCCGCCCGGGGGCGTGCGGCGCGCCGCGTCCCTGCTCCGGCACGGCCACGGAGGCGGACCCGGCGGTCGCGGTCGCCGTGGCGGACGTGCCGGACCCCGGCGTGGCAAAGGTACGGTTCTCCACCGGGCTTCGGCCTTTCTCGCGTCGTTCGTCGGGTTGCTGTGCGGTGTGCCGGTCCGGCCGGTCGAGGTCCGGCCGGCCGGTCGAGGTCCGGGTAGTTGAGGTCCGGGTAGTCGAGAACCGGCTTTTGCGGACCGGCTAGTTGAGGACCTGCACCTCGGCCACCCGGAACTGGACGGCCTCGGTCAGCGGCAGCTCGATCGGGTCGACCTGCTGGGTCCCCCCGGTCACCGTGACCACACCGACCCAGTGGGCCGTGACGGTCCCGTGGAACAGGCCGTCCGTCGTGCGGCCCGAACCGGACTTGAAGACGTGGCCGCAGGTGGGCGAGGCGTTGGCGCCGTACTTGGGGTCGTACGGGGTGCCGGCCGCGGCCTTCCCCTCGCACCGCTCCTTCGTCCCGTCCCCGAACTTCCACTCCACCCAGTCCAGGCGCGGGGTGACCGTCACGGTGAGGGTGTTGCCGGAGACCGATACCGGGGCCGGGGGCTGCGAGCCCTCCAGCCAGAGCCAGACCGGCGCGCCCACCACGGAGTCGCCCTTGGGGGCGGTGACGGGCTTCGGCTTGGGGAAGGCGATCCGGTCCCTGGCCTGACGGGCCAGCTGGGCCGGGTTGTCCGGCGGCGGCCCGGCGGGCGCCTGGGCGGCGAACTCCGCCGGGGCCGGGGTCTGCGAGCCCGCACTGTCGAGGCAGGTCACGTTGTAGACCGAGCCCTCCGAGGGATCGTGCCCCTGCCAGCGCGGATCGCCCGCGGGAGGCTGTGGGCTGATCACCCGGAAGTAACAGCCCCGCGAGGGGCTGAACCAGCCCAGCTCGGGATCGCTGCACGCGAGGGGCATCCCGTTCCAGGAGCACACCTGAGGGCCGCTCGAACTCCCCCCGGTGCCCCCCGTCCCCCCGCCGCCCCCGGGGGTCGGCTTGGTGCCCGGGTCCTCGGTTCCCGAGCAGATCACGTTCACCTCGCAGCGGGTGGCACCCCCGGTGGGGGTCGGCTCCGCCGCCGCGACGGTTCCGGGGGATAACAGCAATGCGGTGAACAAGGGCGTACCGAGCACCAATCGCCGTACCGGTTTCAGCATGTTCGTTGCACCTCCCGCTTGAACTCGTGGATCAGCCAACGCGTTTCGAACTGTCGTAGGGAAACGGTCGCCGAGTACCGGGTGAGCCGGTTCGGCGGGTCCTTCACCGCGCGCGTGGTGGCGTCGGCCTGGTGCCAGCCCGACACGTCGAGGCAGTCCTCGATCACGGCGGTGTGCGGATCGGCGGCCAGATCGAGGTTCTTCACCACCGGCGAATTCCGCGGTCCGCCGGTCATCACCAGTTTGGCGTCGTGAAGTTTTTTGAGATTGACCAGGGCGTCGGTGAGTGCCTTCCCGGAGGAGAAGGTCTCCAGTCGCGATCCGTCCGAATCCGTCCGCCCGTAGGCCTCCACCTGGGCTTGCCACCAGTCCTGATAGGCGCTCAGGGCGTCCCGGGCGGCCGCTCCTTCGGGTCCGTCCGTCGGCGCGTTACCGACGTTCGGCGAACCACCCGAAGGGGTTACCGGAGTCACCGCCGCGACCGTGGGCGCACTGGTCCCCAGACGCTCCACGGAACCACCGTCACCGCTGCTCCCACAGGCGCTCAGCAGCAACGCCAGTACCAGTCCGCCGACCCCAACCGCCCCAGGGCGCAACACATTTCCGCGCTGCCGCATCGCCCCACCTCGTCGCAGCCGACCACGCGTGTGGCCCGTGGCCGCCAAAGAATTCCGCCGTCCCACCGATGTTGCCCCCGAGGGCATCGATTCTTCGCCAAACCGGTCCTTCACGGCAACACCCAGGGCCCCCTGACCTTACGCGGAAGGCGGATCCGTCGGGGCACTTTCCCGCCACAGAAGGGCCAACAGTTCTTCGGAAAGCGACAATCCGGCCAATGCACCCCGAACCGCGGCCCGATTGCGCATCAACAGACGCCCTCCCTCCGGCGGTACGAGCAGGCGCACACCCGGCGCGTCACCGTGGTTCGCCGGCGTACCGGCGGCACCACCGGGCCCGCCCCCCGCGGAGTTGCCCGGCCCTCCGCCCGCCGCGCCAACACCGCCACCACCACCGCCACCGCCGTCGAGGAGTGCGCCGACGGCCGGTTGCAGGTCGAGCGGGCCGACGGCGGCCGGTGCGCCCGGCACACCCTGCTGGAGCACCGTGGTGAGCGCCTGGCTGAACGAGCCCGCGCCGCCCGGCAGGACGGCGTCCCGACCACGCCTGCCGGGGGTGTAGCGGCCCGGGGCGTAGCGGCCGATCCGGCCCCACAGCGGGACCCGCGAGTAGTTGAGCAGTTCACCGAGACCGTCCTCGCCGGCGCTCCGCTCCAGCGCGGTCCAGGTGTCCTTGTCGACCACCGCGTCGACCAGCAGCAGCGCCTCCTCCTGGTCACCGTGCACCATCGCGCTCACCACCCAGTCCCAGGCCAGCCCGCGCCGGTAGGCGTTGTCCGTGGTGGAACCGCCGGTCACCAGGGCGAGCCGTCGCCCGCGCGGGTCGGCCGCCAACTGGCCCACCAGGCAGACCAGCAGCCACCGGCCCGGGCGGGCGGCGGCCTCCCGGACGGCGGTCAGCATCGTGTTGGCGTCCGCCCCGGGCTCCACCACCGTGACCCGGCTCCCGGCCGCGCCGGCGTCGAAGCACATGCCGGGCAGGACACCGGCCAGCAGCCGGGCGCCCTCCGCCGCCTGCGCCGAGCCGCCGAAGCCCCGGTCCGGCCCGCCGTCCGCCCCGATCACCACCAGATCGACCCCGCTTGCCATCCGCACCGCCCCCTCCTGCCCGTCCCCGGCCGTCCCGGGACCGCCCGCCGCGCCACCGTCCGTCGATGCCCGGCCACGCACTGCTCGCCGATGTCCGTGGCACCCGCGCGCGCTGCGGCACGCCCCGCGCGCCCCGGTGCCACCCGCCGGGCAGGCTACCGTCCCGCGCGCCCACCGACGGGGCTCCCGACCCTGCCGCTCAGGGACCATGGGCCCTATCGGCCCGCTCCCGGCAGCGGGACGATCGGACCCATGGACCGTGACGACCAGCTGGAGGCCCTGACCGAGGCCGCGTGCCTGCGGCTGCTCAGCACCGTGCCCGTCGGACGCGTGGTGTACACCGAGCACGCACTGCCGGCCGTGCTGCCGGTCTCCTTCGACGTCACCCCGGACGGGCGCCTGTTGCTGGCGGTGCGCCGGGGCAGTGCCACCGCGCGCTGTCTGGACGGCACGGTCGTCGCCTTCCAGGCCGACCGGCTGGACCCGGTCACCCGGACCGGCTGGAGCGTCCTGGTGCACGGCCGGGCCGATCTGGTGCGCGAGCCGGAGCAGGTCCGACGGGCGCTCCGCTCGGGGCTGCGGCCGTGGGTCGGCGATTCGGACCCGCTCTTCGTGTCACTGGTGCCCGAGCTGGTCAGCGGTCGCCGGCTGCTACGGTCCGGCCGCTCGGTGCAACGTTCCTGACGCGGTGGTCCCCGCCCCGGAGCGGGGGCCACGCCCCCGTCACTCCTGACGGCCCCGCCACCCCGACCGCCCGACCCCGTGTGACGGTACGACGGTGCGACCGGTACGACCGCGGGCACCGGCACCGGCGCGATCGCTGACAGGTGACCAGCGAGTAGGCATACTCTGCGGAGTTCGCATCCCGCCCTCGCCGCCGCCCCTCAGGAGCGCACCGTGACGACCTTCGCCTCCCTCGCCGAACTGACCGCCGCCGTCGGCACCGAGCTGGGCACCAGCCAGTGGCACACGGTCGACCAGGCACGGATCGACCTGTTCGCCGAGGCCACCGGCGACCACCAGTGGATCCACGTCGACCCGGAGCGGGCCGAGGAGAGCCGGTTCGGCTCGACCATCGCGCACGGCTACCTCACCATGTCGATGATCCCGGTGCTGGCCAAGGAGTGCTACGGCGTCGAGGGCGTCCGGATGGCGCTCAACTACGGTTCGGAGAAGGTCCGCTTCCCGGCGCCGGTGCCGGTCGGCACGGCGATCCGGGCGACGGCCGAGCTGGTCTCCGCCACCGAGGTGGCGGGGGGCGTGCAGGCGGTGGTCCGGTTCACCATCACCAGCGCGGACAGCGGCAAGCCGCACTGCGTCGCGGAGACGATCACGCGTTTCTACGCCTGATCCCCGGGGAATCCGCCGGTCACCGGGCAGTACACCCGTCTCACCGATCCCACCCACCTCGTCGATCTCATCGACCTCACCGGCTCCCGCCGGGCGGGCCGGACCGGCGGACGCCAGGGCGCGCGCCCTGGCGGGTACGCCGAACGGCGCGTGCCGGGTCGCTCGCCGGGTCCGAACGGCCGACGACGAGTAATCTCCGACGAGATGGTTGTCGTACCGCACCGGTGCCGTCGCCGGCGGTGCGCGCCCCGGCATGCCCGGTATCCATAGCCGTCCTTGGAGGTGCCGTGCCCCGCCCAGCCGCCCCCTGGTACACCCGTGTCCCCGGCCTCACCTCGATGCTCACCGCTCCCCCGGGCCGCCTCAGCGGGCTGCCCCGCACGGCCTGGCACCGGGTCCGGACGGACGCCTTCGGGGCCGATCCGCGCGGCGACCGGCTGTCCCGGATCCACCGTTCGCCGCAGTTCTCGGACGGTGCCTTCCGCAATCCGGTGCCCACCCGCCGGCTGGTGTACGAACGCAGCCCGCTGGAGATCACCCGCGCCCAGCTGGCCGCCGACCGGACCCGCCGGGTCCCGGCCGCCGCCGTGCCGCTGCACCGGCTGCTCCCGGTCGACCTGGCCGCCCCGCCCGCCTCCGGCCTGCGGCTCACCTGGCTCGGCCACGCGACCGTGCTGGCCGAGCTGGACGGCCGTCGGGTCCTCTTCGACCCGGTCTGGGGCGAGCGCTGTTCGCCGTTCGCCTGGACCGGGCCCAAGCGGCTCCACCCGGTGCCGCTGCCGCTCGACGAGCTCGGCCCGGTGGACGTCGTCGTCATCTCCCACGACCACTACGACCACCTCGACATGGGGACCGTCCGGGCGCTGATCGGCACCGGCGCGACCTTCGCCGTCCCCCTCGGGGTCGGCGCCCACCTGGAGCACTGGGGCGTGCCCGCCGGGCGGATCGTCGAACTGGACTGGTGGGAGTCGGCCGAGGTGGCCGGTCTCACCCTGACCGCCACGCCCGCCCGGCACTACTGCAGCCGCGGCCCGCGCACCAGCGCGCTCTTCCTGTGGGCGTCCTGGGTGGTGGCCGGCGGCGGCCGGCGGATCTTCCACAGCGGGGACACCGGCTACTTCCCCGGCTTCGCGGAGATCGGCCGCCGGCTCGGCCCGTTCGACGCGACGATGATGCAGGTCGGCGCGTACAGCGACTTCTGGCCCGAGGTGCACATGACGCCCGAGGAGGGCGTCCGGGCCCACCTCGACCTCGGCGGCGACGTGCTGCTGCCGATCCACTGGTGCACCTTCAACCTCGCCCCGCACCCCTGGGAGGAGCCCGCCGAGCGGGTGGTCGCCGCCGCGCGGGCGCTGGGCGCGCAGCTGGCGGTGCCGCGCCCCGGCAAGCCCTTCGAACCGGCCGACCCGCCCACCCTGCGGCTCTGGTGGCGGGCCGTGGCCGCGCTTCCGCAGGACGGCGCGCCGCTGGTGGTACCCGACGACGCGGCCCGCGCGGCGGCCGACCCGAAGACGGTCGACGGGAAGGCGGGCAGCGGGAAGACCACGGGGCGCGGCGGCCGGCCGAAGGCGGCGGAGGACGACGGCGTGCCGGTCTGAGCCCGCCGGCGGCAGGACCACGGGCGGGGCCGGCGCGGACGTGGGCGCCGGGCCCCGGCGGGACCGGGACCGCGGGGCGCCGACCGCGGGTACGGTCCCGCCGGGCGCTCAGGAGGCGGAGGCCGCGCGCTCCTCGGCCCGACGGCGGAGCAGCCGCCAGGCGCCCTGCTGCACCAGCAGCGTGAGCACCCCCGCCACCACGATTCCGGCCATGTTCAGCAGCAACTGGAGGCTGGAGCCCGAGAACTGCCGGAAGTCGCCGTACCCGAGCGCGACCGCCGCGTTGGCGGCGGCCGGCACGGTGGTCACCGAGATCGCCACGCCGACCAGCATCCCGGCCTTGGCCGAGGTCAACGAGAGCAGCCCGGCGATGCCCGCCAGGAAGGCCACCACGAACGAGGTCGCGTCCGGCTGCCAGATGAACGAGGTGTTGGGTCGCGCCCCGTCGAACCTCTCCTGGCTGAACAACCCCGCCGCGTCCATCAGCAGCGAGAACACCACGGTCAGCGCCATCGCCACCGCGAACCCCGCCACCAGCGCGTTCAGCGAGCGCAGGGCCGGCCGTGACCGGCGCTGAACCAGTGCGACGCAGAGCCCGGCCAGCGGGCCGAACTCCGGCCCGACCGCCATGGCGCCGACGATGAGGATCGCGCTGTCCAGCACCGCGCCACAGGCCGCCAGCATCGTCGCCACGGTCAGGAAGGCCAGGTAGACGCCGGTGAGCGTGGACTCCTCGTGGGTGATCTCGGAGACGGCCTCCCAGACCAGCGCGTCCGCCCCCTCGCCGGGAGCGAGCCGTTCCGCCTCGTCGGCCGCTGCCGAGAGGGTCAGTTCGATCTCCTCGACGTCGATCGCGCCGCGCGCCGGAAGCCCCGTCGCCCGCAGCGCGCCCAGCACCTCGTCCGCCGACTCGCGCGCCACGTCGCAGAGCACCACGTCCCCCGGCGGCCGGACGGCCGCGTCGGGGAGCAGCACCACGTGGGTCACACCCACGCAGTCGTCCAGGCACTTCAGCACGGTGTCGCGCAGGTCGGCGGGAACGATCAGGCGCAGGTGCAGCACGGATGCTCCGGACGGGATGCGGCGGCGGGGAGACCCGATCACCATAGACGGCCGCCCGTCCGACGGCCCGCCGAGGCTGCCGGTCCGTCGCACGGCACGCCCACTGACCGGGCCACCCCCGACCGGACCGACCCCCGACCGGACCGACCGTCAGACGGGCCGGCCGTCGGGTAGATCGACCGTCGGGCGGGCCGACCGTCAGGCGGGCCGCTTGGCGAGTTCGACGAGGTCGACGGTGGCGCGCGGGTCGGCGACCTCGATGACCAGCCGGCTGTACCGCTCGTCGGCGAGCTCGATCACCACCGCCTTCTCCGGGTTCTTGACGTCCCAGAACACCCACTCGCCGCCCGAGCGGAAGGTTCCGGCGGTGATCAGCCCCGGGAAGTGCGTTCCGCCGACCCGGATCCCCTTGGGCTCGCGGAAGATCCCGGGGTCGACGGTGGCGCCCCGGACGTTGCCGATCGGGATCTCTATCCGGCTCCTGATCGCCCAGAGGCGGTCGAGGCCCTCGATCTCGACGACGAGGGTGTGGTCGGTGACGCTGACATGGGCCATGGAGGTGTTCCTCTGCTGGTGGTCGACGATGCTCTGGTTGTTCCGGGTGAGGACCTGCTCAACCCGTGGGTTCGGCCCCGCCGGCCCCGCCTGTCCCGCCGAACCGGCCGGCGAAGGCCAGGAGCGACGCGGCCGACGGCCCGCCCACGCCCGCACGGGCACGCAGCCGCAGGCCGAGGACGGTCGCGGCGAGCATCTCCGCGCCCCCGGGCCCGGCGCCCTCGCCCCCAGCGGGCCCGGCCGCCCGGGCGACCGCGGTGTCGAGCGCGGCCAGGCCCTCGGCGACCAGTGCGCCGACCTCCGGATCGCTCCCGGCCCGTTCGACGGCGGCCGACAGCAGCAGTCCGCCGGCCGGGCCGCCGTCGAATCCGGCTGCCGCCTGCACCAGCAGCTCGGCCAGGCCGTCGGCGGTCCCGAGCGCCGCCGCGAGCGGCAGCACCTCCTGGTCGAGGTGGCGGCGCAGCGCGGCCAGGTAGAGGCCGCGTTTGCTCCCGAACACCTTGTAGAGGCTGCCCCGGTGCACTCCGAGACCGGTGACCAGATCGTCCACCGAAGTCCCTTCGTATCCCCGGAGGGCGAACAGCTCCGCCGCCGTCTCCACAGCTCGGTCCTCGTCGAAGGCGCGTGGTCTTCCCATGGCGATGACTCTAGGAGTTAAAGAACGCCCGGTCAAGAACGAACGTTCTTGAACCCTCCTCCTCCCCTCGCTCCGTCAGCCGGCCAGCACCTCCCGCAGGGCCCGGGCGTGCTTCACCAGTCGGCTCGACCCCGGCCGGCCCGCCACCTCCGCCAGCCCCGGCACCTCGCCGCGGGCACCGCAGCGGCGCGCGGCGTCCGCCGCCACCGCCAGCACGTCGGCCGCGCCGCGCACCCCCTCACCGCCGAGGAGCGCGGGCAGGACGGTGGCCAGCACCGACCAGACGGTGCCGTAGGCGCCGGTGTCCGCGACGGTGACCAGGGAATGGGCGAGCCGGTTGGGCTTCACCGTGCCGAGGGTGACCAGCTCGCCCAGCTCGCGACCGAGCAGCGCGCCGTCCAGGTCGCCCCGGGCGGCGAGGACCAGCAGCGCGTCCACCGCCGCCGTCCGGTCGTCGGGGAACCGGGCCCCGAGGCCGTAGGCCACGGCGAGGTGCAGCGAGAGCCCGGCCGGACCGCCGCCCTCGGCGAGCACCACGAGCATCCGCCCCGCACCGCGCCGCTCGCGGTCCGCGGAGTCGGCGAACCAGTCGAGCCAGCGGGCCGCCTGCTCCTCGCGATGGTGCGGGAGCATCGCGGCCCAGTGCGGGCTGGGCTCCCACTGCCACTCGTTCTGCTTGCGGGCCCGGTCGACGGTGGGCTCGGTGCCGTCCAGCAGCGCCCAGAACTCCGCCTCCAGGCGCTCGCCGGCCGGGCCGACGGGTCCGCCCCCGCTGCCGGTCTGGGTGACCGCCACCCGCTTCACCGTCTCCCACCAGCGGTCCCAGTAGCGTTGCCCGGTCCGGGCCTCCGGGCCGGGCGCGAAGACCACCCGCGCCGAGGGCTGCGCCGGCAGGCCGCCCTCACGCAGCCACCGGGCCGCCCAGCGGCCGGCGGGCGAGGTCAGCCGGTCGGCAGCCGCCCGGACGACCGCGTCGGTCGTCGGGGCCACCCGCAGCAGGGCGGCGCTCAGGTCGGCCCTCCCGACCGGGACGCCGGCCGCCTCGTGGACGGCCAGGCGCTCCACCAGCACCTCGGCCGCGACCGCACCGGTCGCATCGGTCGGGGTGGCGAGCAGCAGCGGCGGAAGGTCGGTGGTGACCCGCTCGGCCGCCTCGGCGAGCCGGGCGGCGAGCGCCTCGCCGTACACCGTGTTGTGCGGGCCGCGCAGCGGGTGGCGGCCCTTGTCCTTGAAGACGGAGCCGCGCCGGTGGGGGTCGACCAGACCGGCCACGGCCGCCGCGACGTACAGCACCTCGCCGGGACCGCAGTCGCTCCACCGGCTGCCCTCGCGCCACGGGTTCACCCGTAGCACCGGCTCCAGCGCCGCAGTCAGCGCCGCCCGGTCCAGGTGGGCGTGCCGGACCAGGCCGTCCAGCACCCGTTCGAAGACGGCGACGTCCGGCCGGCCCGAGGCCAGCAGCACGGCCAGCTCCTCGGCCACCTCGGCCGGGGTGGCGAGCGGGTCCCCGAGCGGGGCGGGCACCGGGACCGGCGGGAGCAGTTCGCTCCACGCGGTGTCGTCGTCCTCGCCGCTGCCCACCGGCGCGCCGAACAGCTCACCGGCGCGGGCGTGGTGGGCGGGGTTGAGGGCCTCGGCGGCGAGCCGCAGCTCGGGCAGGACGGCCTCGCCGGCCGCCTTGAGCCGGCGGGCCACCACGTTGAGCGCGCGCTCCTGGATCACCGTGTCGGGGTGGCCGAAGGCCTCGGCGGCGGCCAGCACCACCGGGCCGGAGCGTTCGGGCGAGCGCCGGGCGGCCTGCTCCAGCCAGGCCAGCTGGGCGCGGACCAGCTTCTTCTCGCTGCGGAACAGCACCACCGACGAGGCCTCGACGAGCACCTCCGGTCCGACCAGTCCGGCCTCGTCCAGCCCGGTGAGCACCTGCTGGGCGTGGCCGGCCACCGTCGAGAGTCCGTCCAGCACCGCGACCAGGTCCCGGACCCGGGAGGCGTACTCCTCCGTCGTGGGCGCGAGGGCGACCAGGACGGCGAGGAAGGCCTTCTGGTCGGCCGGCCGGCCACCGCGGACCAGCCGGGCCACGCAGAGGTCGACCAGCTCGGCGCGGTCGAAGTGCGGGCCGCCCGCCAGCCCCGCGACCGCCTCCGGCCAGGAGTCCCCCGGCCGGGTGCTGTACCGGGAGTCGAACGGCCAGGCGACGTCGTCGAGCTCGAACACCCGCGGCAGCAGCACCGGTGTGAAGGTGTCCGCCCGCAGCCGCTCCAGCAGCGTGTCGTTGGTGCCCCGCGGGCCGGTCTCGGCGCCCGCGGCCGAGCGCACCCACTCGGCGACGAAGTCGTCGGAGGCCGGCACCCGGCAGCCCGTCCGCCGGACAACCCGCTCGATCAGCGGGAAGAGGTCCCAGCTCCAGCCGGATCCGCGCTTGGCGGCGAGCCGGCCGACCACCTCGATCTGCCACTCCTCCGGCTGGGCCTCGACCACCGCGCCGAGCGCCGGGTGGCGGGCCCAGGACCGGCCGGTGAAGTCGCGTCCGCCGATCCAGGTGGCGGCGCCCGCCGCACCGACGTGGCAGCCGGCTCCGGCGACCAGCAGCGCGCCCATCCGCTGGTTGGCCGCCTTGGACCAGTCGCTGCGGGCCTCCTTGCGCATCTCCTTGAGCACCGGGACGCAGGACCGCCGCTCGGCCGGGCCGAGCGCGGCGACCAGCCCCGGCACCTGCGGGACCCGCCCCTCGCGGACCGCCGTCAGCAGCGCGTCGACCGCGGCCGACGCGCCGCCCGTGACGCCTGCGGCGCCCGTCCCGTCCGTCGCCCGCGCCGCGCTCATCGTGTCCGTCCCGCTCATCGCGTCCCCTCCCGAAGGATCCCGTCGTGACCGGCCCCGCCGAGGGCCGTCCCGCTCTCCACGGCCCCGCTCCCCGCGGCTCCGCCCTCCACCGCGCCGTTCTCCGGCGCGCCGCCCCGGAGGGCCGCCTCCCGGACCATCCCGACCGCCAGGACGTGCTTGCACGGCCCGCGCCCGCCGCGGTACTTGGCCCACCAGAGGCAGGTGCAGCCGAGCACGCCCGCCGCGTCCGTCCGCACCCGCTGGACGTGGTCGTCCACCGTCACGGTGGCGAGCGCGCCGCTCTCCTGGCGGACCGCCCCCGCCGCCACCAGGGCGCGCGCGGCCCGCAGCCGCGGGTTCCGGTCCTCGGCCCGCCCCGCGTCGTACGGCAGCTGGCGGTGGAAGTAGGCGGCCTCGGCGGCGTCGTAGCCGATCTGCCCGCCGGTGCCGAGCCGGGTGAGCGCCGCCCGCACCCGGGCCGGGGTGAGCCCGGACTGCTCGGCCAGGTCGGCGACCTCGATCCGCGGCTCCCAGGCGAGCAGCGCCGCGACCAGGTCGGCGTCCGGCTCGGCCGTGTCGGTGGCCAGCGCGCCGAGCACCCCGCCCTCGCCGGAGAAGCCCCGGGAGGCGTCGGGTGAGAGGGTGAGCGTCAGGCGCATCCCGGGCAGCACCACCTCCCAGGCGGAGGCCGCCGGGCCGTCACCCGCGACCGGGCCGTACACCCGCAGCGCCAGCGCGTGCCGCAGCACCCGCTGGAGCGCGGCCAGCCGCTCGGGGCCGGGCAGGCAGACGGCACCGGGCACCGGCCGGGTGGTCGGGCGCAGCGTCCGGCCGGCCGCGACCACCCAGAGGGCGGTCCGGGCACCGGCCCGGCCGCCGCCGCGCGGCAGCGACCGCAGGAAGCGGACCGCCTCGGCCGCGGGTAGCTCGGCCCGCAGGTCGAACCCGGCCGCGGTGACCTGCGTCTCGGCGAAGCCGCGCAGCCAGCGCTCCGGCAGCGGGACCTTCTTCTCGACGACCGGCCCGTCGAAGGTGGTGACCTCCAGGGCGTCCGGTCCGACGGCGAGGTGCAGCGGCTCGGCCCGACCGATCCGGGAGAGTGCCTCGCGCAGCGGGTTGTTGACGTCGACGTTGGTGGTGCCGTGACCGATCTCGTCGCCGTCCAGGCCGGCGGCGAGCACGTCGAGGCGGGCGTAGACGCCGCAGCAGCCGGAGAAGGACTCGAACCGGAGCCGGTCGCCGTTGGCGGTGACCACCGGGTCGAGCGAGGCGCGCAGCTGCGGCTGGTAGTAGCGGGCGGCGGCGACGTCGGCGACCGCGAGCAGCGCGGCGGCGGCCGGTGCGGGCTCGGCCAGGAAGCCCGCGAAGAAGCGGGGGTGGGTGGCCGCCCCGAGCGGGGTGGCGCCGCCGGAGGTCTCCAGGGCGAGGCGCCGGCCGGCCGCGCCGTCGAGGACGGCGGACGGGCGCAGATAGGCGTACGCGTGTGCGGATTGCGACATGCCGAACACGTTAGGTCAGGGCACTGACAGTCGGGCTCCGGCGCCCTCCTCCACCCGTCCCGAGCGGTCCCGACTGGAACAGGTTCTACCCACGAGGTTCCCCCGAAAGGGTTACCCAGGTCACAACGGTCGGCGGGCGGCTTCTGTCACTATGGGCCCGTGACCGAGCTGACCGAACAGGAGAGACGGGCGACCGACACCGTCGGCCCGTTCGCCGAGCTGCTGCTGATCGAGCGGCTCGACGAGAACACGTTCCGCGGCCACTGCCACGCCGGAGCGCCGATGCGCGCGTTCGGCGGCCAGGTCGCCGCACAGGCGCTGGTGGCGGCCGGGCGGACGGTCGGGACCGACCGCGCAGTGCACTCGCTGCACGGCTACTTCCTGGTGGCCGGGGACCCGGCCCACCCGATCGACTACCGGGTCGACCAGGTGCGCCAGGGCTCCTCGTACGCCACCCGCCGGGTGACGGCGATGCAGAAGGGCGAGGCGGTCTTCACCCTCTCCGCGTCCTTCAAACGCCCCGAGCGGGCCACCGACCGGCACCGGGAGATCCCGTCCATGCCGGGCCCCGAGGAGTTGCCGGACGTCTTCTCCTCCTGGGACGAGGAGGCCCGCGCGGCGCTCGCCCGCAGCGGCTTCGGCGCCCTGGAGCTGCGGTTCGTCCCGCCGGACGCCCCGGGCGTGCCGCCCGCCGTCCCGGGCATGCCGCAGCAGTTCGTCTGGCTGCGCGCCGGTTCCCCGCTGCCCGCCGACGACCCGCTGCTGCACGTCTGCGCGCTCACCTACCTCTCGGACCTCACGCTGGCCTCGACGGCCGGGCTGCACCTCCAGCCCAACTTCTTCCAGCGCACCGAGCCGCCCCGGCTGCTGATGGCCTCGCTGGACCACGCGATGTGGTTCCACCGGCCGTTCCGGGCCGACGAGTGGCTGCTGTTCGCCCAGCGGAGCCCGTCCTCCTCGGACGGCCGGGGGCTGTCCCTGGGCGAGTTCTACGACCGGGAGGGACGGCTGGTCGCGTCCGCCGTGCAGGAGGCGCTGATCCGCGAACGCCTGGCCGCACCGCGCTGACCACGGCCCGGAGCCGACGGCGGGGCGGTCACCGGGGCGGGGCCGGCCCGCGGGCCGGCCCCGGTGACCGGGGGGAGAACGGCGGGCGGCCTGTCGGCGTCATATTCCTGAGCGGCCACGGCCCGTATCATGGTGCGGGTGACCAAGGTTGACCTGTCACCACGGCCGGTGGAGGCGATGTCTCCGCGTCAACTCGAACGCCGCGAGAGTCTGATCGCGGCAGCGCTCGCCCTGGTGAACGAGATCGGCGTCGAGCGGCTGCAGATGAAGCAGGTCTGCGAGCGGTCCGGAGTCGCCCTGGGGACGGCGTACCGCTACTTCTCCTCCAAGGACCACCTGCTGGCGGCCGCCATCGCCGAGTGGCACCGCCTGCTGCTGGCCGACCTGGTGGCGGAGCTCCGCGGACCGCGCGCCGGCCTGGGCGCCACCGACCGGGTGGTGCGGTTCGTCCGCGGCGGGATGCGGGCCTACCAGCGCCAGCCCGAACTGGCCCGGCTCCGGGTGGCCGTCGCCGCCTCCACCGACCCCTTCGCCAGCGAGGCCCTGCAGGGCATGGCCCGGGCCGACAGTGCCGCGCTCCAGGCGGTGATGGCCGAGGTCCCGGCCGCCACGAGCGACCTGGTGCGGCACATCGTCGGCCACGCCTGGCAGGGCGAGCTGACGGCCTGGGTGACCGGCCGCACCACGCTCGGCGACGCCCGGCGGCGGCTGGAGGACGTGGTGCGGCTGGTGCTGGCCCCGTACGAGACGCCCTACCCGGCCCCGTACGAGGTCCCGTCCAGCGCCTGAGCCCGGTGGGGGCGGCTGCGGCGGACCCCGGGCGGAGTCAGGCCGCCGTCACCGGGTGGACCACCACCGCGTCGAAGAGGTAGCCCTCGCGGTTGAACACCGCCACCTCGGGCTGGGTGTTGCCGCGGCGGTCGGTCGCCCGGGCCCGCAGCTCGTACGGGCCGGGCCGCTCCGGACGCCAGTCGATGCTCCAGCGCGTCCAGTTGTCGGCGCGGGGCTCGTCGAGCAGTTCGGCCCGGTGCCACCGCAGGCCGCCGTCGGTGGACACCTCGACCGTACGGACCGCCGCCGCACCCGACCAGGACCGGCCGTACAGCCGGTGCCGGCGACCGGCGGCCAGCACCGCCCCGCGGGCCAGCTCGAAGGCGCTCTTGACGACCTGGGTGGTGAGCGGGGCGCTGCCGCCGGCCGGGTGGTCGGGGCCGAAGAGGCGGTAGAAGTCGGTGTTCCAGGGCGAGTAGAGCGGGTGGTCGGCCACCTCGACCGTGCCGACCCACTTGATCGACGCGATCCCGATCCAGCCCGGCACCACCAGGCGGACGGGCGCGCCGTGGTCGGGGGTCAGCGGCTCGCCGTTCATCTCGTAGGCGAGCAGTACGTCGTCCAGCGCCTTCGCCACCGGCAGCGGGCGGCGGACCCGGCCGAGGCTGACGCCGCCGGACACGAACTCCGCGTCGAGGCCGCTGGGCAGCACGTCCACCGCACGACGGCTGATCCCGGCCCGGCGGAGCACGTCCGCCAGCCGGACCCCGCGCCAGCGGGCCGAGCCGATGCCGCCGAGCGTCCACTGGGTGCCGGTCACCGTCTGGTGCTGCTGGCCGGTGTAGAAGCTGCGGCCGTTGCCGGCGCACTCGACCAGGGCGCTGATCGAGTGCGCGGGGAGGTCGTGCAGGTCGTCGAGGGAGAACTCGACCGGCCGGTCGGCGGTGGGTGCGCCGCGCAGGCCGCTGCCGAAGAGCCGCAGCCGCCAGCTGCCGGCGTCGATCAGCGGCGTGCTGGTGTGGTTGCGGACGAAGAACCGCTCCACCGGGACGTGACGGCCGACCGGGCCGCCGTCCGCGCTCCCGCGCAGCGCGTCGAACCGCATCTCGGCGTTGGTGCCGCGCGGGACGAACCACTCGGCGGGCAGCGGCTTGAGGATCCCGGGCACCGGGCCGGCGGTGGGAGCGGCGGCGGCGAGGCCGGCGGACGACGGCGCGACGGGCTCGGCGCCGCCCGCGGACGGCGGAGCCGCGAGCGCGTCCGCCGGGGCGAGCAGCCCGCCGGCGGCCGGGGCGGCGAGCACCCCCGCTGCGGCGAGCATCCGCAGCAGGGTGCGGCGGTCGACGCCGTCCGCGCGGGCCTCGCCGGCCAGCCACTGGCGGCGGCGGAGCCGGTCGTACGCGGCTTCCGAGGGGGTTTCGGCGGGCATGGGCACACTTCCGTTCGGATCGTGGTGACGGTCGGACCATGGACCTGCGGGCGGCGCGCCGGTCCGCCGTCGGAACGCGGACCTGCGGGCGCGGGGGGCTGCGGTCAGCGCGAGGGGCGGCCGGGGCCGTGGTCGGCACGGCGCCGCGGCGGCCGTCGGGCGGCCGGGGGTGACCCCGAGGAGCCCGGGTTCACCCCGGGCGGCCGGACGGGCTCAGCGACAGCGACAGCGACAGTGCAAGCAGCTTCGACAGCAGCTGTGACAGCGACAGTGACGGCGACAGGAAGGAGCGGCGCACCCGGGTGCGCCGACCGGTCCACCGGCGGCCCCGCGCACGGCGCAGGCGGCACGGGTGGCGGCATGGGCGGCGGCACGAGTGACGGCGCGGACGGCGAACCGTCCGGTGGTCCTCACTGCACGGGGCGTCCCGGTCACGATGCGGATCATAGGGCCGACCCCGACGCCGCGTCAGGCGATCCGGGCGAACCGGCCCCGGCGGACGGGACCGCGGCTTGACCTTCACACCGATGTCAACTCCTACCGTGCGGGGCGGGGCGGCCGACCGGCCGTCCCGCCCTCCCGCACAGGAGCACCGCCATGACCGCGCCGAAGCCCGCCCCCGCCCCGCTCGCCCGGATCGTCCGGGGCTCCGGCCCCGGCCTGCTGCTCGCCCACGGCGCGGGCGGCAGCGCCCGCGACAACTGGGGTCCGCTGCTCGACGACCTCGCCGCCCACCGCACCGTCGTCGCCCCCGACTACCCGGGCTCCGGCGACAGCCCCGACGAGCCGGGCGAGCCCTCGCTCGACGAACTGGCGGACCGTCTGGTGGCGGTCGCCGACGAGGAGGGCCTGACCGGGTTCGACCTGGCCGGCTACTCGCTCGGCGCCGCCGTCGCCGTACGGGCCGCGACCCGCCACCCCGGGCGGGTCCGCTCCCTGCTGCTGCTCGCGGGGGTGGCCGGCGGATCCCAGCGGTTCCGGCTGCTGGCCGACCAGGCCGTCGCCCTCGCCGGGCAGCCGGCCCTGCTGGCCGACCAGGCCCTGACCGTGGTGTTCGGCCGTACCTGGGTCGAGGCCCTGCCCGCCGACCGGCTCGCCGACCTGCGGGCCGCCCTCGCCGCCACTCCGGTTTCGGCGGGCTTCCGCCGGCAGTTCGAGCTGGCCGCCCGCGCCGACGTCCGCGCCGAACTGGCCGGCATCGCCGTGCCCACGCTGGTGATCTCCACCACCGAGGACACCCTGGTGGCGCCGGAGCAGCACCGCGCCCTGGCCGAGGGCATCCCCGGCGCCCGCCTGGCCGAGCTGACGGCCGGCCATCTGCCGATGGTGGAACAGCTGCCCGAGCTGCGGCAGCTGGTGCTCGGCTTCCTCACCGGCCACCCGGCCGCCGGATGACCGTACGGTCGAGCAGCCCTACCGCCGGCCGGTGGCCGGGTGGCCGGCCGGCGTCACCCCCGACGCCCCGGCCCCCGCCCACCTGCCGAATCCGTGAACGGCCGGACGCTCCGGGGGAACACCCCCGCGGAGCCCGGCGTTCGCCCGGACATGCGCATCGGAGAGCTCGCCCGTCTGACCGGGGTGTCCACCCGCCTGCTGCGGTACTACGAGGAGCAGGGCCTGCTCTCGCCGGCGCGTTCGGCCGCCGGCTACCGCGAGTACGCCGAGGGGGACGCGATCCGGGTGCGACAGGTCCGCAGCCTGCTGGCGGCGGGCCTGTCCACCCGGGTGATCGCGAGCATCCTCCCGTGCGCCCACGGACCGATCCCCGCCCTGGAGGCCTGCCCCCACCTGCTCGGCACCCTCCGCGGCGAGCTGGCCGAGCTCGACGCCCGCATCGGCGAGCTGACCCGCAGCCGGGGCGCCCTCGCCGGTTACCTGGACGCCGCCCTGCCCCCGGCCCGCGCGTACGCCGCCGCCTGACGGCCCGCCGCCGCACCGGACACCCGCCGGGCCGCCGCACCGGACACCCGCCGGTCCACCCGTCCGACGCCGCCTCACCCCGCCCTCCCCGGCGTGCCCTCCCCCGCCTCCCGGCCGGAACTGGACATAGTGCGACATGTATCCCTTTGACGATCATGTCACCGCCCAGGGCGAACGCCGGAAGAGGTACCCCCATGACGAGTCAGCCGCCCGAGCCGCCGGACGAACCCGCCGCCACCCTCCCCGTCGACCGGGCGGTGTTCGGGATCAGCGCCGTCCTCGTCCTGGCGGTGGTCGCCTGGGGCATCTTCGCCGAGGACTCCCTCGGCCGGACCTCCAGCAGCGCCCTCGGCTGGGTCCTGCACAACTTCGGCTGGCTCTTCGTCGTCGCCGCCGACGTCTTCCTCGTCCTCACCGTCCTGCTCGCCCTCAGCCGCTTCGGGCGGATCCGTCTCGGCCGTGACGACGACGAACCCGAGTTCTCCACGCTCTCCTGGGTCGCCATGATGTTCAGCGCCGGCATGGGCATCGGCCTGATGTTCTACGGCGTCGGCGAGCCGCTCCAGCTGTTCGCCACCCCGCAGCCGGGTTCCGGCCTGGAACCGCAGTCCGCGGCCGCCGCCCAGCAGGCACTGGAGTTCTCGCTCTTCCACTGGACCCTGCACCCGTGGGCGATCTACGCGGTCGGCGGCCTCGCACTCGCCTACACCACCTTCCGCAAGGGCCGGGGCAACCGGATCTCCTCCGCCTTCGTCCCGCTGATCGGGCAACGCGGCGCGGACGGCTGGACCGGCCGGGCCATCGACATGCTCGCCGTGTTCGCCACCGTCTTCGGCTCGGCCACCAGCCTCGGCCTCGGCGCCCTCCAGGTGGCCGACGGCCTCGGCTACGTCTCCTCCGTCGAGAACACCGAGCGCACCCAGCTGATCATCATCGGCTCGCTGAGCGCCGCCTTCGTCGTCTCCGCCTTCTCGGGCGTGCACAAGGGCGTCAAGTGGCTCTCCACCGCCAACGTCGTGCTGGCCTCGCTGATCATGCTCTTCGTCTTCGTGATCGGCCCGTCCGTCTTCGTCCTGGACGCGATCCCGTCCACCGTCGGCGGCTACCTGTCCGACCTGGTCGCCATGTCCACCCAGACCGGCGCCTTCACCGACGAGAGCTGGCTCGGCTCCTGGACCATCTTCTACTGGGCGTGGTGGCTCTCCTGGGCGCCGTTCGTCGGCACCTTCATCGCCCGCATCTCCCGGGGCCGCACCATCCGCCAGTTCCTGATCGGCGTGCTGCTGGTGCCCAGCGGGGCCACCGTGATCTGGTTCTGCGTGATGGGCGGCACCGCCATCCGACTGGACAGCACCGGCGCCGCCGACCTCGTCGAGACCATCCCGCAGGGCGCGGAGGCGTCCCTGTTCGAGATGCTGCGGTCGCTGCCGCTCGGCTCGGTGACCAGCGTGATCGCGGTGCTGCTGGTGATGCTCTTCTTCATCACCAGCGCCGACTCCGCCTCCCTCGTCCTCGGCTCGCTCTCCAGCCGCGGCTCGCTGCACCCCCGCACGTGGCTGGTGGTGGTCTGGGGCGTCCTGATGGGCGGGGTCGCCGCCGCCCTCCTGCTCGCCGGCGGGCTGACCGCGCTGCAGAACGCCACCATCCTGGTCGCCCTGCCGTTCGTCGTGGTGATGCTGCTGCTCTGCGTCGCGCTGGTGAAGGAGCTGCGCACCGACCCCGCCGCCGGTCCCTCCCGCTTCCACCCGGCCCACGGCCTGCGGGACGCCGTACGGGTCGCCGTCGGCGACGCCCTCGCCGACGCCGGACGGCGCGACCGGCGCCCCCCGCCCGAGTGAACCGGTGACGCCGGACCCGCCCGAGGAGGTCGGGCGGGTGGGGCGTGACCTGGGATGTTGCGCATTCCGCCCAACCCGACGCCCGCCCCCCATCCGGACTTCACCCGCACGTAGCGACCGTTAACGCCGCCCTGGAAACCTCCCTGTCATGAACGCCAACCCTCCGGCGACCCTCCAGGACCCGCGCTTCCCCCTGCCCAAGCGCCACCGCCGACTCCTGGCCTGCGCCGCCGTCCTCGCCTCCGTCACCCTCGGCACCCTCGGTGTGGGCGCCACCGTGGAGACCGTCCAGCCCGGCACCGTGGCCACGGCCACCACCCGGAGATGATGTGATCGGAGCCACACGCCGCGACGGCACGGTCGGCGGTACGGCCACCACCAAGAAGTACGCCGTGACCCTGCCCTGAGCCTCAGGCGTGCTGTTCCGCCTTCGGGGCGGCCGGGGCCGGGATGGTGATCTCCGGGTCCCGGCGCGAGTGCCGGCCGGTGCCGGGCTCCGGCAGGAGGTGGGCGGGGGCGTAGCGGGCGGCGGGCGCGCGCAGGAGCCAGCCCGGGGGGCGGGTACCGCGGGGTGCGCGGACGATCAGTCCCATCCGGTGGAGCAGGTCGAGGGAGTCACGGCGCAGCGCCGTCCGGTCGGCCAGGTAGTCACGGCGCCACCCCGCCGGAAGCCCGTACTCGTCGGCGATGTCGCCGAGGACGCCGTCTATCAGCGCGTCGGGGACGGGCACGTCGGCGTCCGTGGACTCACCGGGGAGCGGCCGCACCTCCTCCACCAGGCGTTCGACCAGCAGCAGCGCGGCCTGGGCCAGGGTTCCGGCGCCGGGCAGGGCGAGGTCGGTGAGCTCCTCGGCGGGGTCGAGCAGGGCGACGCCCTCGGCGCGGTGCTCCGCCTCCAGGCCGAGGAAGTCGGCGAGGGCGGCGGGGCCCGAGATCCGGTGGTCACGCAGCCAGTCCCGCCGCTCCTCCGACAGGTCCGCGATCAGGACGACCGGGGTCTCGGCGAGCCGGCGGCGTACGGCGGTGCCGGGCTCGGCCTCGGCGGCGTGGCGGATCAGGTCGGCCGCGTCGGCGGCGCGCGCGGGCGGGGCGGCCGGAACGGCCCGCGCGAGCTCCCGGTCGACCGTCAGGACGGTCTCGTCACCGGCCGGATCCGCCGGATCGACGGGGACGTCGAGCAGCACCTGCCAGTCGGCCAGGACGGCGAGCGCCATGCAGAGGTCGGCGCGGGCGGCGTCCGGCGCGGGCGCGGCCTCCGGGCCGACCGTGCGCATCGCGGCCCGCAGCCGGCCGAGCGGCAGTTGCTCGGGCGCGTCGACCAGCAGGGCCAGCGCGAGCGCCAGGCGGGCGTACCCGCCGGGGGTGAACGGGGCACCGGTGGCCGGGTGTTCGAGCCGGCGGGCGGCTCCGGGGCCGAGGCCGGCCTTGTGCAGGCGGGCGTGCCAGGGGCCGACGAGCAGACGGTAGCCGAGCAGGGTGTCGAAGCGCTCGGTGAGCCAGTCACGATGACGGCGGATCAGCGGGAAGCCGTCGGCGTGCGGCCCGGAGGCCGTGACCAGGGGGTGGGCGAGCAGCAGCCGGGCCGCGATCCGCCGCTCGGCCGCGGTGGCGGCGGCGGAACGGTCCTGAGCACCGACGGTGGCGGTCCGGGAGCGTTCGGGCTTGCGGTGCTTGCCCGGCCTGCCCGGCTCGGCGCCCGAGAGGACGACGGGCAGCGCGCCGGCGTCCCGGCGGGCCCGGCGCAGGCCGCGGACCGGGCGGGCCTCGCGGGTGCGCTGCTGCACGGGGGTGTGGGCGGTGGGGCCGTGCCACCAGCTGACGTCGGACGCCGGTTCGGCGGGGGCGGACCCGGGCAGACCCGGTCCGACGGGGCCCGGTCCGACGGGGCCCGGTCCGACGGGGCCCGGTCCGACGGGGCCCGGCTCGGCCGGCGCGCCGAAGTGCCGGGCCGGGTAGAGCCCGAAGGAGGCCGCCCAGAGGTCGTCGGCGGTACCGGCGTCGGCCTGCGCGAACCACTCGGCGAGCCGGAGCAGTCCCGGATCCGGCGAGAGCCCCGGAGTCGGCACGGAAGACGGTGCGGGAGTAGTCGGTGCGGGAGTCGGTGCGGAGGGCGGAACCGGAGTCGGTGCGGGGCCGGCAACCTCGGCCACGTCCACCTCCACGTCCACCTCCTGCGGGTCGTCAGTCCCCGGCGCACGTACGGCAACGCGCGCGGACCCGGGCACGGCCGCGGACACGGCTTCGCGTACGGCGACGACGGCGTCGAGGGTGCTCCGCCCCGCTCCGCCCGTACGCCCGTCCGACGCGCCACCGGCCGCCCGCGCGGCGCCGGTCACGTCCTCCTGCTGCTCCATGTCGTGGACCAGACTAGACGGTGGGCGCGGCCCCCGCTGGCAGCTGCCGGGTCCCGTGGGCACCGAACCGCGCCCCACCGCGCGTCGCCCGGCGATCGTCGCCCCACCGCCGCCCGGCCGGAACCTACGCGTCGGTAACCTGTCCTTCCCGGACCCCGCTCCGGTCGCCCGGGGTGCCCAGCACGGGCCACCCGCTCCCCATCCCCCGGAGGACACCGCCGCATGAGCATCCGTACGACCACCCGCGCCGTTCTCGGCGGCCGCCTGCGTTCGGCCACCGGGCTGCTCACCGGCTACGCCACGACCTCGGCGGCCCACCTGGGGGCGATCCTGGCCGACACTCAGGTGCTCCGGCACGCCACCAAGCCGGCGCTGATGCCGCTGCTGGCCGCCCACAGCGCGGTCGCCGCCGCCGCGGCCGGCCGCGAGGCGCCCAGGCTGCTGACGCCTGCGCTGCTGCTGAGCGCGGGCGGGGACGTCCTGCTCCAGCTCGGCAACGACACCGCGTTCCTGGCCGGCATGGGTTCGTTCGCCGCGGCGCACGTCTGCTACGTCACGATGTTCGTCGGGCAGGGGGCGCTCACCGAGCGGCGACGGGCGCTGCTGGTGGCGGCGGCGTACGCGGCGGCCTGGGCGACGATGGTGAGCCGGCTCTGGCCGGACCTCGGGGACCTGCGGGTGCCGGTGGCCGGGTACAGCCTGCTGCTCGCCTCGACGGCCGTCACCTCGGCCGGGCTGGGCCTGCGGACCGGGCTGGGCGGGGCGCTGTTCCTGCTCTCCGACACGCTGATCGCCACCAAGCTGGCCAAGTGGCGGGAGCTGCCGGGCCACCAGTTCTGGATCATGGCGACGTACGTCCTGGCGCAGTACCTGCTGGCCAGTGGTGCGCTCAGGGCCGCCGCCGAGGCGGAGGACGCCCGGGGGCCGGAGGACGCGGACAGCGCGGAGGACGCCGGACACGCCGGTCGACCGCAGACGGTCTGACCCCCTCCCCGCCGGCCTGACGCCCTGGCGGACACGGAGGTGGGGGGGGGGGGGGCGGGGGGGGGGGCCGGGGGGGCCCCCCCCCCCCCCCCCCGCCCGGGGGGGGGGCGGGCGCGCGGGGGCCGGCGCGCCCCCCCCCGCG
>NZ_JBHXDN010000026.1:37610-112684 GCF_042726075.1 Kitasatospora sp. NPDC127035
GGCGCCGGCGGCGGCCCCCGGCGGCCCCCCCCGGCGGCCCCCCCCCCCCCCCCCCGGGCCGCCCCCCGCGCGGCCCCGGGGGGCCCCGCCGCCCGCCCCGCCCGCCCCCACCTCTGCGCGAACCCCTCCGGGGCCGGCACGTCTTCAGGCGGACCCGGTACCGGCCCGCCGCCGCAGCAGCCAGAAGCCACCGACGCCGCCGGCGATCAGCAGCGCGCCACCCGCGAGCTCCAGCGGGTCGGCCGCCACCGAGCCGCCGAGGCCGGTCTTCACCGCGCCGTGCGGGGCGACCTGCTGGCTGCCCGCGCCGGACTGACCGAGCGACCCGGCCCACTCGCCGGCCGCCTCGCTCCACCCGCCCAGACCCGAGGGCGTGGACCCGGCGCCGGAGGACGAGACCGTCACGGTGGTCACGGTGACGGTGGTGGCGAAGGCCCCGCCGTCCGGACAGGTGCCGTCGACCTTGCTGTCGCCGCTGTGCTTGCCCGCCAGCCGGGCGGAGCCGGTGTGCTTGCCGTCCGAACCGAGCGTGAGGGTGGCCGGCCCGCCCTCGAAGGCCGGGGAGTTGGCGGTGATGGTCTTGGCTTCGGGCTTGTCGGACTTCTCGCAGGAGACCGTGACCGTCACGGTCTGGCCCGGTGCGGCCTGGGTCGGGCTGACCGTGGCGGCGCCGTCCTTGGCCAGCGCGGTGGGAGCCGTCAGGCCGGTCAGCACCGCTGCGCCGATCAGGGCGGCGGCGGCCGTACGCGTGGGGCGCATGCCGGAACCTCCGGGATTCTCGGGCGCAGCCGCGGACTCGGATGTCCACGTGATCGAACAACTACACCCAGTTACTCACCGACGGTAGGCACCTCTCCCCCGCCCGGCCACCGCTCGGAGCCGTTCGAGCGACCGGCCGTCACCCACCGTGACTTAGAGGTCGAGGTCCACGACGACCGGGGCGTGGTCCGACGTGCCCTTGCCCTTGCGGGCCTCGCGGTCGACGTAGCTGTCGGTGACGGCGTCGACGAAGGGCTTGTTGGCGTAGGTGAGGTCGATCCGCATGCCGCGGTTCTTCGGGAAGGCCAGCTGCCGGTAGTCCCAGTAGGTGTAGGGGTGGTCGTACTTGAGCGGGCGGGGCACCACGTCGTGCAGGCCGGCCTCGCCGAGGGCGGCCAGCGCGGCCCGCTCGGCGGGGGTGACGTGGGTCAGGCCCTCGAAGGCGGCGACGTCGAAGACGTCCTCGTCGGCCGGGGCGATGTTGAAGTCGCCGAGGACGGCGAACGGGCGGCTGCCGGCCGCGTCCTCCAGCGAGGCCTGGCGCAGCGCCTCCAGCCACTCCAGCTTGTACCGGTAGTGGGCGTGGTCGACCTCGCGGCCGTTGGGCACGTAGACCGACCAGACCCGGACCGGCCCGCAGGTGGCGGCGACGGCGCGCGGCTCGACGTCGGGCAGCAGCGCGTCGTCGGCGAGGTAGCCGGGCTGGCCGGGGAGGTCCCGGACGACGTCCTCCAGGCCGATCCGGGAGACGATCGCCACGCCGTTCCACCGGCCGGTGCCGTGCGCGGCCGTCTCGTAGCCCAGCTCGCGGACCGGCTCGTACGGGAACGCGTCGGCGGCGCACTTGAGCTCCTGGAGGCAGAGCACGTCGGGCTTGGCGCTCTCCAGCCATTCGAGGAGCTTGGGCAGCCGCGCGGTGACGGAGTTGATGTTCCAGGTGGCGATGCGGACGGTCACGGCGGGCGGCCTTCCCGATGGCGGTACGGACGAGGGGTGGACGCCCTGGCAGGCGTCCACCCCGAATCTACCGAACGGCACCGACAATCCGGCCCGGCCGCAGGGCCCGGGCCCTGGTCGGGCTCTGGTCGGGCCCGGGTCGGGGGGCAGGTCAGGGAGCGGGGCGGACCACCGCCGCCGAACCGCCGCCGCGCCGCACCGGTTCGGCGGCCGCGACCCAGCGGCCGTCCGGCAGCCGCTCGACGCCGGTCGCGGCGCCGATCTCCGGCGTGCTCGCGAAGACGTGACCGAGCGCCTCCAGCCGGGCCCGCTCGGGCAGGGCCAGGAAGGCCGGCTCGGCCTGGGTGGCGGCCGTGTTGCGCTGGCTGGCCCGCGGTGCGGCGATCGCCTGCTCCAGGCTCAGCCCCCGGTCGAGGCGACCGAGCAGCACCTGGAGGGTGGTGGTGATGATGGTCGCACCGCCGGGCGATCCGACCGCCAGCACGGGCTCGCCGTCGCGCAGCACGATGGTCGGCGAGAGCGAGGAACGCGGGCGCTTGCCGGGGCCCGGCAGGTTGGGGTCGGGAACGCCGGGGACGAGCGGCGTGAAGTTGAAGTCGGTCAGCTCGTTGTTGAGCAGGAAGCCGCGGCCGGGGACGGTGATGCCGCTGCCGCCGGTCTGCTCCAGGGTCAGGGTGTAGGAGACGACGTTGCCCCAGCGGTCGGCCACGGTGAGGTGGCTGGTGCTCAGACCCTCGTACGGCTCGGCGGTGGGCGCCACGCCCTCGCTCGCGCAGTCGGCGGGGTGACGCGGGTCGCCGGGCGGGAGCGGGCTGGTGAGGGCGCGGTCGGGGCTGATCAGGCAGGCGCGCGAGGCGGCGTAGCGCGCGGAGAGCAGCTCCCGCACCGGGACGTCGTTGAACGCCGGGTCCCCGACCCAGCGGTTGCGGTCGGCGAAGGCGATCCGCGTGGAGTCCAGGAAGTGGTGGTAGTACTGCGTGGCGTCGTAGTCGCCGACCTCGCCGTCCTCCAGGATGCCGAGGGACTCGCCGACGGTGGTGCCGCCGGAGCTGGACGGGGCGATCGAGTAGAGGTCGTAGTCCCGGTAGGAGACGTGGGTGGGCTGCTGCCGGCGGACCTGGTAGCCGGCCAGGTCCACGGCGTCCACCTTGCCGGGCCTGGCGACGCGGCCGGAGGCGGGGTCGACCGGCGGGTGCTGGACGGTGCGGACGATGTCGGCCGCGAGGTCTCCCTGGTAGAGCGCCTTGACGCCCTCCCGGCCGAGCTGCGCGTACGTGGCGGCGAGGTCGGGGTTGCGGAACGTCGAGCCGACGACCGGGAGGCCGCCGCCGGGCAGGAAGAGCTTCGCGGTGTCCGGGAAGTCCTTGAACCGGGCCTGGTTGAGGGCGGTCTGGTCCTGGAACGTCTGGTCGACGGTGAAGCCCTGCTCGGCGATCCGCCGGGCGGGTGCGAGCGCCTCGGCGAAGGGGCGCTTGCCCCAGAGCCGGACGGCGGTCTCCCAGGTGGCCGGGGAGCCGGGCACGCCGACGGAGAGGCCGCTGGTGACGGCGTCGGCGAACGGCAGCGGCTTGCCGTCCTCCAGGAACAGGGACGCGTCGGCGGTCCGGGAGGCGGTCTCCCGGCCGTCGATGGTGTGCACCCGGCCGGTGTCGTGGTCGTAGTAGACGAAGTACCCGCCGCCGCCGATCCCGGCCGAGTACGGCTCGGTGACGCCGAGCGCCGCGGCGACGGCCACGGCGGCGTCCACCGCGTTCCCGCCCTTGCGCAGGACTTCGATCCCGGCGGCCGTGGCGTCGGCGTCCACACTGGCCACCGCCCCGCCCCGGCCCACGGCCTCGGGCACCTTGGCCGGTGTCGCCGACGGCGGCCCGGCCGCCCCGGCAGGGCCGGCGACCGAGCACACCAGGGCGGTGGCAAGCAGCAACGGCGGGGCGATTCGAGCCAGCGCTCTCATCCGAACTCCTCCTGAATAGGCGTCAACTCCGTTGTTTCACAGGAGCCATGACCCCGACAACAGGGCCACGGCGCTACCAACGGGTAGTTGACGCGCGGCGGCCGGCCCGGAGGAGACGGACGGGCACGCTTCGGCTCCGGTCCGCCGGAACGAACGGGCAGCCGCCCGTGCGGCCGGTGGCCGGCGCGCGTACCCGTCGAATCCCGGCACGAAGGGCGCGGCCCCTCCGTGCACCCGGCCCCGCCGCCGCCGCTCCCCGGCGCCGCCCGTCCTGCCCCGCGCCCCTGGTGGCATCGGCGCGGGGCGCACGTCGGCCGGAGGGACCACCACGACGGGCGGAGGCTCCACCACCCCGGGCAGTTCCTCGGCCGGCTGACGCGTCCCTGCGGGGCGCTCCCTGCGCAGGAAGTCGGCCGGGCCGACTTCCTGTGCTCCGGCCCTCCGCCCGGCCGCCTTGCAGGGCCTACGGGAGGGTGCGTTCGACCCGGCGCCGCTTGATGGTGCGGAAGCGTCGGGCGACCTGGCGGGCGAGGTCGGCGGCGCCGACCAGGCCCGCCTCGTTGCCGAGCGCGGCGTGCACGATGGTCGCCTCCGGGCGGAAGCCGCGGCCGGTCAGGGCGCGGCGGAAGGTGTCCCGCGCGGGGCCGAGGAGGAGGTCACCGGCCTCGGAGACGCCGCCGCCGATGACGAAGCGGCCCGGGTCGAGGGCCGCGGCCAGATTGGCGATGCCGACCCCGAGCCAGGTGCCGACCTCGTAGAGCAGTTCGGTGGCGGTCGGGTCGCCGGCCCGCGCGGCCTCGGTCACCAGCGGGCCGGTGATGCCCTCGATCACGCCGCCGGCCCGCGCCAGCAGCGGCTGGACCACCGGGGACTCCTCGACCACCAGCTCGCGGGCGTCGCGGACCAACGCGTTGCCCGAGGAGTACTGCTCCCAGCAGCCCCGGTTGCCGCACGGGCACCGGTGACCGCCGGGCACCACCTGCATGTGCCCGAACTCGCCCGCCAGCCCGTACCTGCCCCGGTCGACGAAGCCGTCGCGGACGACGGCGCCGCCGATGCCGGTCCCCAGGGTGAGCATCACCATGTGGTCCTCGCCCCGGCCGGCGCCGAACCGCCACTCGGCCCAGGCGGCGGCGTTGGCGTCGTTCTCGACGATCACCGGGAACCGCAGCCGTTCGCTGAGCGCCTGCTGGAGCGGCTCGTTGCGCCAGTTCAGGTGCGGGGCGAAGAGCACCGTGGCCCGGTCGGCGTCCACCCAGCCGGCCGCACCGATGCCGACCGCGTGGACGTCGTGCCGGTCGGCGAGCCGGAGCACCAGCTCGACGATGACGTCCTCGACCACCCGGGGGCTCTTGGACTTGTCCGGGGTGTCCGTGCGCAGCTTCTCCAGCACCTTGCCCTCGCCGTCGACCACGCCGGCGACGACCTTGGTGCCGCCGATGTCGACGCCGATGGTCGGCAGCCTCAGCAGGCCGGCGGGCAGGGAGCGGCGGCGGCGTTCGGCGCGCGGGCCGAGGCCGAGCAGGGTGGGCAGGACCGGAGGCCGGGTGGTGCCTTGGGGGCTGGTCACGGCTGCGGGCGCTCCTCGGCTGAGTCGGTGGACGCGGGATCGGCGGACGCGGGGCGGGGGGACCGCGGGTCGCCGGGCGCGGGATCGGCGGCCGGGCCGGGGGCGGTGGGCCGGGCCAGCTCGTGGGAGAGCTCGGCGAGGTCGGAGCCGCCGGCCATCTCGGTGGTGAGCTGTTCGAGGCCGATCTCCGCCCTGGCGTGGCTGCCGGCCATCCGACCGCGCCTGAGCAGGGTGAAGTGGTCACCGACCAGGTACGCGTGGTGCGGGTTGTGGGTGATCAGCACCACGCCGAGACCGGCGTCCCGGGCGGCGGTGACGTACTTGAGCACCACTCCGGACTGCTTGACGCCGAGCGCGGCGGTCGGCTCGTCCAGGATGAGCACCCTGGCGCCGAAGTGCACGGCGCGGGCGATCGCCACGCACTGGCGCTGGCCGCCGGAGAGGGTGCCGATCGGCCGGTCGACGTCGGGCAGGTCGATGCCCATGTCGGCGAGCGCGCTCCGGGTGGTGGCGCGCATGCCGTCGGCGTCCAGCCGCAGCCCGCCCCAGCGCTTGTAGCCCTGCTCGGAGCCGAGGAAGAAGTTCCGCCAGACGGGCATCAGGGGCACCACGGCGAGGTCCTGGTAGACGGTGGCGATGCCGCGGTCGAGGGCCTGGCGCGGCGAGTCGAAGCGGACCTCCTCGCCGCCCACCGTGAGGGTGCCCGCGTCGTGCCGGTGCAGCCCGGCGATGATCTTGATCAGCGTGGACTTCCCGGCACCGTTGTCACCGAGCACGCAGCTGATCTCGCCGGACCGCAGGGTCAGCGAGACGTCCTCCAGCGCACGGACCGTGCCGTACGTCTTGCCGACGCCTTCGAGGGCGAGCAGCTCGGTGCCCGGGGCGGGCGCCGTCGTCGTGTCAGGCGCGGTCATCGCGGCCCCCGTTCGGCACGGCGCTTCACCCAGGAGTTGAGCAGGGCCGCGAGCAGCAGCATCCCGCCGAGGAAGAACTTGAACCAGTCCGGGTTCCACTGGGCGTAGATGATGCCCTTACTGGCCATGCCGAAGATCAGCGCGCCGAGCGCGGAGCCGGCCACCGAGCCGTAGCCGCCGGTGATCAGGCAGCCCCCGATGACGGCCGCGACGATGTAGATCAGCTCGTTGCCGACGCCCTCGCCGGACTGCACGGTGTCGAAGGAGAACAGCAGGTGCTGGCCGAGCACCCAGGCGCCGAAGCCGACGAACAGGTAGAGCACGGTCTTCGTGCGGGCGACCGGGACGCCGACCGCGCGGGCCGCGTCCGCGTCGCCGCCGACCGCGAACACCCAGTTGCCGAAGCGGGTGCGCAGCAGTACCCAGCTGCCGACGAGCAGCAGGCCGAGCCACCACCAGACGGTGGCCTTGATCGTCAGGCCGCCCACCGTCACCTCGGAGGCGAACAGCCAGCGGCAGGAGGCGAAGCCCTCCATGTCGGAGATCGGCTTGGTGGAGACGGTGCCGGAGACCAGCTTGGTGACGCCGAGGTTGGCGCCGGTGAGCATCAGGAAGGTGCCGAGCGTGACGATGAAGCTCGGCAGCTTGGTGCGGGCCAGCATCCAGCCGTTGAACAGGCCGACGGAGAGCGTCACTCCCAGGGAGACCAGCACGCCCACCCAGGTCACCGCGGTGAGCTGGTAGGAGACCATCGAGGAGGTGAGCGCGGCGGTGGTGACCAGCACGCCGGCGGACAGGTCGAACTCGCCGCCGATCATCAGCAGCGAGACCGGCACGGCCATGATCCCGATGGTGGAGGCCGCGTACAGCACGGTGCCCAGCGAGGAGACCCGCAGGAACGGTTCGGCGACCGCGGCGAAGACCAGGAAGACCGCGGCGGCGGCGATCAGCGCGCCCAGTTCGGGCCGGGCGGCCAGCCTGCGCAGCGCCGCCGGGCGGTCCTGGGCCAGGACGTCCGGGGTGCTCAACGCGTCCCCCTCGCCACGTACTCGGCGAGCGCGTCGGCGTTCTCCCGGGTGAGGATCTGCGGGCCGGTGGCGACCGGCTTGCCCCCGCCGAGCATGTCGAGGTTGGAGCGGTAGAGCCAGAGCAGGTCGACGCCCTCGTAGCCCTGGAGGTAGGGCTGCTGGTCGACGGCGAAGCCGACGGAGCCGGACTTGAGGCCGGACACCACCTGGGTGCCCAGGTCGAAGGTGTCGAGCTCGACCTGGCGGCGGGCGTCCTGGACGGCCTGCAGGCCGGTGGCGGCCATCGGGCCGGAGAGGGTGAGCACGGTGTCGATGCCCTGGTCGGACTGGAGCTTGGCGGAGATCGCCGCGCGGGCGTCCGGCATGTTGACGCCGTCCACGTAGAGCACCTGGAACGGGCCGCCGGACTTGGCCTGGGCACCGGAGCAGCGCTGTTCCTGCCCCACGTTGCCCTGCTCGTGGATCACGCAGAGGACGTTCTTGCGGCCGCGGGCGGCCAGCTCGGCGCCGGCGGCCTGGCCGGCGGTGGACTCGTCCTGGCCGATGTGGGTGAGCGCGCCGAACCGGGCGGAGTACTCCTGGCCCGAATTGATGGTGATCACCGGGATGCCGGCGGCCTTGGCCTTGCCGAGCACGTCGGCCATCGCCTCGCCCTTGGCGAGCGTGACCAGCAGGCCGTCGACCCGCTGGTCGATGGCGGCCTGGACGAGCTGGACCTGGTTCTGGGTCTGCGCGTCGTTGGAGTACAGGAAGGTGATGTTGTCCTTGGCGGCGGCCTGCTCGGCGCCCTTGCGCACGGTGTCCCAGAAGGCGTCGCCGGCGCCCGCGTGGGTCACCATGGCCACCTTCCAGCGGGGGGTGGTGACGGCGCCGCCGGCGGCCGAGGCCTGGGCGCGGGCCTGCTCGGCGCGTCTGCCTCCGGTGCTGCTGCAGCCGGCGACGGCGACCAGGAGGGCCAGGACGGCGCAGGCGGGCAGGAGCCGGCGGAGGGGACCAGTGCGGGTTGTGCTCATCCCCCTAGTCTCGCTGCCCGGCGGACGCGGCTTCGCACCGCCTCGCCCGGCGACCGGATCCGTACGGGCGGTATCGTGCCCTGCGGGGGATTCCTGGGAGTCCGCTGGACGCGACGTCCGGGCAGAGGCTGCCAGGGTGGCAGACTAGGGCGGGCCCGAAAAGGGAGCAGCGCGTAAACGTGATGTTCCTCTCAGGTTTCGCACAGATTCGGACGGCAACCGATCCCCGTTTCAGGCCGTCTGATGCCATTGAGGTGGCGTTCCGGGCGAGTGGGGCCCGGGCGGCTTCCAACCCGGATACGAGAACTTCATGCAACTGACAGGTACGCCATTCTTCATCTGCACGGTCATTCTCGTGCCGATCTCCATCGCGGTGGCGATGCTGCTCTGGGGCAAGGTCCGAGGGCCGCAGCCGGTGCGTGTCCTGTCCAGGCTCGCGATGCTCGTGTTCTGCCAGGTCACGGCCGTGATCATGGTCTTCGTCATGGTCAACAACGCCAACCTGATCTACGGCAGCTGGGACGACCTGCTCGGCACCGGCAAGCACGTCCGGGCGGTGCCCGCCGTCCCGCCGGCCGACCCGGGCGCGGCGAACGGCACCGGGCCGGCCCCGACCCCCGGGGCCACCGGCGCACCGGCGGGCGGCGGGGACGCCAAGCCGCCGGCCACCAAGGTCCAGCAGGCCTTCCGCGGCGTCGACGACCCGAAGGTGCCGGGCGACGTCCAGAAGACCGACCTCAAGGGCCAGCTCTCCGGCGTCGACGGCGAGGTGCTGGTCTGGCTGCCGCCGCAGTACAACGACCCGGCGTTCAAGGACAAGAAGTTCCCGGTGGTCGAGCTGATCCCCGGCTACCCGGGCTCCTCCTCCACCTGGTACGGCACGCTGAAGGTCTCCGAGCAGCTCAAGCCGCTGATGCAGCAGGGCAAGGTGGCGCCGTTCATCCTGGTCTCGCCGCGCACGCTGCTGCTGGGCAACCGCACCGACGCGGGGTGCACCGACATCCCGGGCAAGGTCAACGCGGACACCTGGCTGACCCGCGACGTCCCGCAGATGATCCTGGACAACTTCCGGGCCGACCCGTCCGCCGACCGCTGGGCGATCGCCGGGTACTCGGCCGGCGCGCACTGCGCCTCCAAGCTCTCGCTGGCCCACCCCAACCGCTACCGGGCGGGGATCAGCCTCTCCGGCTACAACGACCCGGCGACCGAGAAGGACTCGCTGGTCGGCAAGGACCCGGCGCTGCGCGAGGCCAACAACCCGGTCACCATCGTCAAGCACGCCGCCCAGCCGCCGAAGGTGGCGCTCTACGTCTCCGGCAACAAGGGCGACGGCTTCGAGGACGGCCAGGCCATCGCGGCGGCGGCGAAGGCGCCGACCACCGTCCAGGCGGTCGAGACCACCGGCCCGCACTCCAGCGACGTCTGGAAGGACATGGTGCCGGGCGTCTTCGAGTGGCTGACCGGCGTCATCCCGGTCCAGTAGCCCCCCGACGGGTCACGGTCCGCCCGGCGGACACGACGGACACCCGGACACGGCTGACACGACGAACACGCGGTCATGGCGAGGCCCCCGGAGCACGGTGCTCCGGGGGCCTCGTCCGTCCGGGCGGCGGCCGGCCCGGTCAGGCCAGTTCGAGGGCCAGGTAGAAGTCCACCCGGTCCTCCAGCCGGGACAGGTCGCGGCCCGTCAACTCCTCGATCCGGCCGATCCGGTAGCGAAGCGTGTTGACGTGGACGTGGAGCTGCGCGGCGCACCGCGTCCACGAGCCGTCCGACCGGAGGAACGCCTCCAGGGTGCGGACCAGGTCGGCCTGGTGCTCGATGTCGTAGGCGATCACCGTGTCCAGCAGCCGGCTGCGGAACGCCCGGCGGACCTCGTCCGGGACGGCGGCCAGCAGCAGCACGTGCGAGGCGAGTTCCTCCGGCCCGGCCACGCAGACCCGGCCGACCCGGGCGGCGGCGATCCGGCGGGCGTGCCGGGCCTCCTCCAGTGCGCCGCGCAGGCCGCCCGCCTCGGAGGCCGGGGCGGAGACGCCGAGGGTGATCCGGCCCTCCGAGCCGAGCCCGGCGTCCAGCGGGGCGAGCAGTTCGCGCAGGGTCTCGGCGGGCACCGCGCTCTCCAGGGCGGGCATCACCACCACCGCGCCGGTGCCGGCCCCGGCGACCAGCGCGCGCTCGGTGGTGCCGTTGAGAGCTTCCTCCAGGATCGCGCGCACCGCGCCCTCCGGCAGGCCGGTGCCCTCGGCGCTGAGCACCAGCCAGGAGCCGTCCGGCGCCTGCGGCCCGGGCTCGGGGCTCTCGTAGCGGGCGGCCATCGCCGAGGACGCGTACAGGGTGCGGCTGATCTCCGCCGGGTCGGCGTCCCGCTGGAGCAGGGTCAGCACCTCGTCGGCGAGGCGGCGGCGCAGCCGGCGCCCCTCGTCCCGGCGGTGCCGCTCGGCGGCGACCAGCCGGGCCAGGTTCTCGGCGAGCTGCTGGCGCTTGCCGGTCCATTCGGTGACGTCACCGGCCACCACCAGCACCCAGTCGGCGAGCGGCGCCTGCGTCTCGGGGGCGACGGGCGCCGGCAGCAACGAGTACGGGCCGACGGCCAGCCGGGCCCGGTGCGGCGGGCGGCGGCGCTGGCGCTGCGCGGCCAGATGGGCGCGGACCAACTGGTCGCGGTCCGCCGCGGGGAGCCGGTCCGCGGGGCCGGCGATCACCGCGCCGGTCGGGGTGAGCACCCAGCAGTCGAGGTCGAGGTCCCCGCCGAGCAGGTCGAGGACGGCGTCCAGGCCGCCGCCGCCCGCGGCGGAGACCAGCAGCCGGTGCCGGTCGACCAGGGCCGACAGGTCGGCGGCCCGGTCCGCGGAGACCTGGCGGCCGACGAACTCGGTGACGGTGCCGAAGGCGATGTCGTCGGGTACGGCCAGCAGTGGCATCCGGTGCCGCCGACAGGCTTCCACCAGGTCCTCGGGGACCGGCCCGACCTCGGCCTCGCCCGCCGCCAGGGCGACCGCCCCGCCCGCCACGATCGTCCGTACGAACCGCTCGGAGTCGGCCGGTCCGGTGCGCCAGAGCATGCCGGTGAGGACCAGCTCGCCGCCGTGCAGGTACCGGCCCGGGTCGTGCAGGTCGGTCGTCATCACACCGCTGACCTGCCGGTCCAGCTCGTCCTCGGCCGCGAGCAGGCGCAGGCGCGGGGCGCCGGGGGCGAGCAGATCACGGACACGCATCCGCGGGCTCCTAACGGGCTGGGGGTGGGGAACGGGACCGGGCGTCCGGTCCGGGGTGACAGTGTGCCCGAACACGCGTGCTCGGTGTTACGTCCCAACGGGTGCCCGGATCACGGGGTCGCGGCTCGGAAATCACGGCCGGATCACGGTCGTGGGTGGCACTCGGCGCACGGCTGGGCTGCGACGTCGTTCTCCTTAGAGGAACGTACAGGATGCCGGGCGGGACCACAGCCGGGGCTTCATGCCATCGGTGACTGCCAGTGGGCCCCGTCACAGCGGTTCACTGGCCACACGCCGCCGGACACACTCCGGTGACCGGGGCCCGACGCGGAGGGAACGACGCGGCGAGCACGGCCCGAACACACGGTCCGGGCACTGTGCCCACCCGTCCGGCCGGAAACGACTTGAGGAGACACCCGCATGGAGTTCCTTCGGCCCGCCACCTGGGACGAGGCGCTCGCGGCGAAGGCCGAGTACCCGGCCGCGCTGCCCATCTCGGGCGGCACGGACGTCATGGTCGAGATGAACTTCGACGTGCACCGGCCACCCGCGATTCTCGACCTGAACCGCGTCACCGAGCTCACCGAGTGGACCGACGACGGCGAGGTCGTCCGGCTCGGCGCAGCCGTCCCCTACAGCCGCATCATCGACGAGCTGTCCGGCCCGCTGCCGGGTCTCGCACTCGCCGCCCACACCGTCGGCTCGCCGCAGATCCGCAACCGGGGCGGCGTGGGCGGGAACCTCGGCGCGGCCTCGCCGGCCGGCGACTCCCACCCGGCGCTGCTGGCCGCCGGCCGCGACGTGTTCGTCGAGGCGGCCTCGGTGCGCGGCACCCGGCTGATCCCGATCGACGACTTCTACGTGGGGGTGAAGCGCAACTGCCTGGAGGCCGACGAGCTGATCCGCGCCGTGCGGATCCCGGTCGCGGACGGCCCCCAGCAGTTCTCGAAGATCGGCACCCGCAACGCGATGGTGATCGCGGTCTGCGCGTTCGGCTTCGCCCTGCACCCGGGGACCGGCACCGTCGGGACCGGGATCGGCTCGGCCGCCCCCACGCCGCGCCGCGCCGTCGAGGCCGAGGAGTACCTGCGGGACGTGCTCGCCGAACGCGGCCTCTGGGAGACCGGCGAGCTGCTGGGCGCCGAGGTCGTCCAGCGGTTCGGCGAGCTGGTCAAGGGCGCCGCCTCCCCGATCGACGACGTCCGGGGCACCGCCGACTACCGGCGGCACGCGCTCGCCGTGATGGCGCGGCGCACCCTCACCTGGACCTGGAACGACTACCGCAAGCAGATCAGGAGCGCGGCATGAGGGTCACTTTCACCGCCAACGGCCGGCCGGTCGAGGCCGACGACGTCTGGGAGGGCGAGAGCCTGCTCTACGTGCTGCGCGAGCGGGTCGGCCTGCCCGGTTCGAAGAACGCCTGCGAGCAGGGCGAGTGCGGTTCCTGCACGGTCTACCTGGACGGGGTGCCGGTCTGTTCCTGTCTGGTCGCGGCCGGCCAGGTGCAGGACCGCGAGGTGCGCACCGTCGAGGGGCTCGGTGGCGAGGACGGCGAGCTGGGCCTGGTCCAGCAGGCGTTCGTCGACGCCGGCGCCGTCCAGTGCGGCTTCTGCACCCCCGGCCTGCTGGTGCAGACGGACGCGCTGCTGGAGGAGGACGCGCAGCCGTCCGACTCCGACATCCGGGAGGCGCTGTCGGGCAACCTGTGCCGCTGCACCGGCTACGAGAAGATCATGGACGCGGTGCGGCTGGCGTCCGCCCGCAAGTGCGCGGGTAAGGCGGTCGCGGAATGACCACGCGTTCGAGCGCGCGGAACGCCGCGCGCAGCATCCAGGGGCAGAAGAACCTCCAGGACATCCGGCAGTCCAGCAAGGACGGCATCGGCGGCTCGCCGCTGCGTCCCGACGGCACGCTGAAGGTGCGCGGCGAGTTCGCGTACTCCTCGGACCTCTGGCACGAGGACATGCTCTGGGGCACGGCGCTGCGCTCGCCGCACCCCCGGGCCACCATCCTGAGCGTGGACGTCTCCGAGGCGCTCACCGTGCCCGGCGTCTACGCGGTCCTCACCCACGAGGACATCCCCGGCACCAAGTACTACGGACTGGAGATCGCCGACCAGCCGGCGCTGGCGATCGACAAGATCCGCTACCACGGCGAGGCGATCGCGCTGGTCGCGGCCGACCACCCGGAGACCGCCCGGCGCGCGATGAAGAAGATCAAGGTCGAGTACGAGGTGCTCACCCCGATCGTCACCGAGGAGCAGTGCCTCGACCCGGAGACGCACGGCTACGTGCACGAGCCGCACGAGTACAAGTCGCACGCCCACGGCAACATCTGCCACGAGCAGCGGCTGGTCTCCGGCCGCGGCGTGACCGACGAGGTGCGGGCGCTCGCCGACGTCGTCGTCACCGGCACGTACGAGGTCGGCATGCAGGACCAGGCCTTCCTCGGCCCGGAGTCCGGGCTGGCCGTGCCCGCCGAGGACGGCGGCATCGACCTCTACGTCGCCACCCAGTGGCTGCACGTGGACCGCCAGCAGATCGCGCCGGTGCTCGGCCTGCCGGAGGAGAAGGTCCGGCTCACCCTGGCGGGCGTCGGCGGTGCCTTCGGCGGTCGCGAGGACCTCTCGATGCAGATCCACGCCTGCCTGCTGGCCCAGCGCACCGACAAGCCGGTCAAGATCGTCTACGCCCGGGACGAGTCCTTCTTCGGCCACGTCCACCGCCACCCGGCGAGGATGTTCTACGAGCACGGCGCCACCCGCGACGGCAAGCTGGTCTACGCCGACGCCCGGATCGTGCTCGACGGCGGCGCGTACGCCTCCGCCTCGCCCGCCGTGGTCGGCAACGCGGCCTCGCTCGGACACGGCCCGTACGTGATCCCGAACGTGCGGATGCACGCCGTCGCGCTGTACAGCAACAACCCGTCCTGCGGGGCGATGCGCGGCTTCGGCGCCGTCCAGGCCGCGTTCGGCTACGAGACCCAGATGGACCGGCTCGCCGCCGAACTCGGCATGGACCCGGTCGAACTCCGGCAGCTCAACGCGGTGCAGCAGGGCGACCTGATGCCCACCGGCCAGGAGATCGACGCGCCCGCGCCGGTCGCCGAACTGCTCCGGCGGGTCAAGGACATGCCGCTGCCCCCGCCGCTCGACCTCGACGACCTGGACGTCCGGCAGCTGCCCGGCGCGCTCTCCAACACCTCGCACGGCGAGGGCATCGTGCGCGGCGTCGGCTACTCCGTCGGCATCAAGAACGTCGGCTTCTCCGAGGGCTTCGACGACTACTCGACCGCCCGGGTGCGGCTGGAGGTGATCGGCGGCGAGCCGGTCGCCCTGGTGCACACCGCGATGGCCGAGGTCGGCCAGGGCGGCGTCACCGTGCACGCGCAGATCGCCCGCACCGAGCTCGGCGTCGAGCAGGTCACCATCCAGCCGGCCAACACCGAGGTCGGCTCGGCCGGTTCGACCTCGGCCTCGCGGCAGACCTACATGACCGGCGGCGCCGTCAAACTCGCCGCCGAGGCGGTCCGGCACGCACTGATCGAGAAGGGCCGGGGCCGCTACGGCTGGTCCCAGAACGACATCACGCTGGTCGGCGGCAAGGTGGTCTCGGCGTCGGCCGGCCCGCTGGTCTCCATGGTCGACCTGCTCGGCGACGAGGCGATCGACCTCACCCGGGAACACCACCACCGGCCGACCGTGCCGTTCGACAAGGAGACCGGGCAGGGTTTCGGCCACGTCCAGTACACCTTCTGCGCGAACCGCGCGGTGGTCGACGTGGACATCGAGCTGGGCCTGGTCAAGGTGGTCGAGCTGACCGCCGTCCAGGACGTCGGCAAGGCCCTCAATCCGCTCTCCGTGGTCGGCCAGATCCAGGGCGGCTGCACCCAGGCGCTCGGACTGGCCGTGATGGAGGAGATCATCGTGAAGGACGGGAAGGTGCGCAACGCCTCCTTCACCGACTACCTGATCCCGACCATCCTCGACACCCCGCCGATCCCGGTCGAGATCCTCGAACTCCCCGACCCCAACGCGCCGTACGGGCTGCGCGGAGTGGGTGAGGCGCCGACCGTCTCGGCGACGCCGTCCATCGTGGCCGCCATCCGCAACGCCACCGGCCTGGCGCTCCACCGGATCCCGGTCCGGCCCGAGCACCTGACCACCGAACGGCCCGGGGCGCTGTAGCCACCGGACCCGAGGACCTCCCCGGGGCGGCGACCGTCTTCCCCGCCGCCCCGGGGCCGCACCACCGGCACGTCACCGAACCACCGCACCCCTGCGCCCTCGCACCCTCGCGTCACCGCACCCTCGCGTCACCGCAGCACGGACCGCCGCCTCCCACGCCGGGGCTCGGCGGCGGCCCGGACCACCCGCGCACCAGTGAGTCGAAACGTCCCCCTGTGCCACAGCTTCGTTGACTGGCTGTCAGGTCGGCTCGCCCACCCCAACCCCCTTTGACACTTGGGAGTGGACATGACCAGGATCCCCACGGAGCCCGGCACCACTGAAGACAGACCCACCGAGTCCACCGAGGACGGCGCCCCCACGCCGGCCGCGGCCGCCCCGCCCAGGAACGCCCTGGACGCCTACTTCAAGATCTCCGCCCGGGGATCGACCCTCGCCAACGAACTCCGCGGTGGCGTCACCACGTTCATGGCGATGGCCTACATCATCCTGCTCAACCCGCTCATCCTGGGCGGCGCCGACGTCACCGGCGTCAAGCTGGACCACGCCGCGCTCACCACCGCCACCGCGCTCGCCGCCGCCGTCACCACGATCCTGATGGGCGTGGTCGGCAACGTCCCGCTCGCGCTCGCCGCCGGCCTCTCCGTCTCCGGCGCCGTCTCCGCGCTGGTCGTCCCGCACACGACCTGGCCGCAGGCGATGGGCCTGTGCGTCATCTACGGCCTGCTGATCGTGCTGCTGGTGGTCTCCGGCCTGCGCGAGAAGATCATGAACGGCATACCCCTGCCGCTCAAGCACGCCATCACCATCGGCATCGGCCTCTTCGTCACCGTCATCGGCCTCTTCAAGGCCGGGTTCGTGCACACCGGCGGACCCACCCCGCTGTCGCTCGGCCCGGCCGGCGAACTCGCCGGCTGGCCGGTCCTGGTCTTCTGCGTCACCCTGCTCGCCATCTTCGTCCTGATGGCCCGCAACGTGCGCGGCGCGATCCTCATCGGCATCGCCGGCGGCACCGTCCTCGCGGTGATCGTCAACAAGGCGGCCGGCGTACCCGCCGGGGCCTGGCGCAACTCCGTGCCCGTCTGGCCCGGATCCCCCGTCTCCGCACCCGACTTCGGCCTCTTCGGCGACGTCGACCTGTTCGGCGCCTTCGGCGGCTCGGGCATGGGCGCGATCAGTGCCTCGGTCGCCGTCTTCACCCTCGTCCTCGCCGGGTTCTTCGACGCGATGGCCACCATCATCGGCGTCGGCACCGAGGCCGGCCTCGCCGACAAGCGGGGCCGGATGCCCGGCCTCTCCAAGGCGCTGTTCATCGACGGCGCCGGCGGCGCGGTCGGCGGTCTGGCCGGCGCCTCCGGCCAGACCGTCTTCGTCGAGTCCGCCACCGGGGTCGGCGACGGGGCCCGCACCGGCCTCGCCTCCACCGTCACCGGCGGGCTCTTCGCCCTGATGCTGTTCTTCTCGCCGCTGGCCGGCATCGTCCCGGTCGAGGTCGCCTCCGCCGCCCTCGTCGTCATCGGCTCGATGATGATGAGCCAGGCCCGGCACATCGACTGGTCCGACCGCGACGTGGCCATCCCCGCCTTCCTCACCTGCGTCCTGATGCCGTTCACCTACAGCATCACCGCCGGGGTCGCGGCCGGCGTCATCTCCTACACGGTGATCAAGGCCGGCCGGGGCAAGTGGCGCGAGCCCGGCGCGCTGATGTGGATCCTGACCGCCCTCTTCGTCGTCTACTTCGCGCTCACCCCGGTCAAGTCCTGGCTGGGTGTGCACTGACCGACCCGTCCGAAGCGGTACCGCCGCCGTACGGGATCGTTCTCCCGTACGGCGGCCCGGTCCGTCGGCGGCCCGGTCCGTCGGCCGACCCTTCCGTCCGTGACCCTTCCGTCCGCGCCCGCCGGTCCCTCTCCGGCTACCCTCGAAAGCGACAAGGAGCTCCCGCCATGCAGGACATCGCCGAGCAGCTGCAGGCCTGGCACGCGTCCGGCCGCGCCTTCGCCGTGGCCACGGTGGTCGGGGTCTCCGGCAGCGCGCCGCGCGACCCCGGTGCCGCGCTCGCCGTCGACGAGGCCGGCGAGGCGATCGGGAGCGTGTCCGGCGGCTGCGTCGAGGGCGCCGTCTACGAGCTCTGCCGGGCCGCCCTGGAGTCCGGCCGGCCCGTCCTGGAACGGTTCGGCTACAGCGACGAGGACGCCTTCGCCGTCGGCCTGACCTGCGGCGGCGTCATCGACGTCTTCGTCCAGCCGGTCGTCCCCGGCGCCGACCCGGCCCTCGACACCGGCCTCGCCGCCGTCGCCGCGGGCACCCCGGTCGCCCTCGCCCGTGCCGTCGCCGGCCCCGCCGCCCTGCTCGGCGCCACCCTCACCGTCACCGCCGACACCCACCACGGCGCCCTCTCCCCCGCCCCCTCCACGGTGGCCGCCCTGGAACGGGCCCTGGTCACCGAGGCCCGGGCCATGCTCGACGCCGGCCGCACCGGACAGCTGGTGCTCGGCCTCGACGGACGCCCCTGCGACGAGCAGGAGCGGGGCACCGTGACCTTCTTCGTCGAGTCCTACGTGCCCCCGCCGCGGATGCTGGTCTTCGGCGCGATCGACTTCGCGGCGGCGGTCGTCCGGATCGGCAAGTTCCTCGGCTACCACGTCACCGTCTGCGACGCCCGCCCCGTCTTCGCCACCCGGCAGCGCTTCCCCGACGCCGACCGGGTCGTCGTCGACTGGCCGCACCGCTACCTCGACACCCAGCTCGACCGGCTCGACGGCCGCACCGTGCTCTGCGTGCTCACCCACGACGCCAAGTTCGACATCCCGCTGCTGGAGCGCGCGTTGCGGCTGCCGGTCGGCTACGTCGGCGCGATGGGCTCCCGCCGCACCCACCGCGACCGGGAGGCCCGGCTGCGCGCGAGCGGCCTGTCCGACGCCGAGATCGGCCGGCTGCGCTCCCCCATCGGTCTGGACCTCGGCGCCCGCACCCCCGAGGAGACCGCCGTGTCGGTCGCCGCCGAGATCGTCGCCCACCGCAGGGGCGGCAGCTGCCTGCCGCTCAGCGCCGGGGACGGGCCGATCCACCACGACCTGGCGCTCGCGGACGCCCCGGCGGACGCGGCGGAGCCGGGGAGCGTGCGGAAGCCGCACGCGGCCTGACCCGACGGGCCGCATCGGGTCGGGAACAGGTCAGGCCCGGTCAGGAACGGATCGGGTCGGTCAGGTCACCACGCTGTAGGCCTCGCAGATCAGCGGGGGCGCCGACGGGATCCCGATCTCGCGGAGGATCGGCAGCAGCACCGTCCCGAACTGCTCGAACGCCTCCCGGGACTCCCAGACGTCGGTGACGTGCCAGCCGCGACCGTCCGGATTCGGCCCCGACACGTGCAGCACCAGCCCGCGCACCGGCCAGTCGGCGGGACTGTTCAGCCCCGCGCCGCCGGTCAGCCGGTCCACCGCCTCCTCGTACTGCGCCTGGGAGAGTTCGGGGAAGTCGAAGGTCACGATGATCGCCATGAGGTGCTCCTGTCCGCGCCGGGGTGGCGATCCCAGTGCAGCCCGCGACCCACCGGGCGGCCATCCGGCGCCGCCGCCCGGGTGACGTTGCGTGGCCGCCGGGGCAGCGGGAGCCTGGAGAGGAGGACTCACCGCGAGCCCGCGGAAGGAGCACCGCCATGCGTGCCCTGCTGGAGATCGAGCTCGACACCGCGACGGCCAACCAGGTCGTCAGGGACGGCGCCGTCGCCGAGAAGTTCGACCGGATCATGGCCGGTCTGAAGCCCGAGGCCGTCTACGCCTTCGCCCGCAACGGCCGGCGCTGCCAGATCGCCGTCATCGACGTACCCGACGAGGCCGCGCTGCCGTCCGTCTGCGAGCCGTTCTGGCTGGAGTTCAACGCCTCCGTCGACGTGCACCTCTGCATGGACACCGACCAACTGCGCGAGGGCCTGCGCCGTCTCGGCAGCTGAACCGGCGACGCTAGGGCGTGTCCGAGACCGCCAGCCGCACGCCGAAGCCCAGCACCACCAGCCCGGTCACCCGGTCCATCGCCCGGCGCGCGGCCGGCCTGCGCAGCCAGCCGCGCAGCACCTGGGCGAAGCCCACCAGGACCGCCGACCAGAGCAGCCCCTCCGCGACGTGCACGCAGGTCAGCGCCACGCCCGCGGCGAAGTGCGGCGCCCCCGCCGGGATGAACTGCGGCAGCACCGCCACGTAGAAGACGCCGACCTTGGGGTTGAGCAGGTTGGTCAGCGTGCCGCGCCGCCAGCCGTGCGCCAGCCCGCCGCCGGACGGCTGCGCCTCCTCCGGCTCGGCGTCGCCGCCCTTGCTCCGGAGCATCCCGATCCCCAGCCACACCAGGTACGCGGCGCCCGCCCACCGCAGGATCTCGTACGCCAGCTGGGAGGCGGTGAGCAGCGCCGTGACGCCCGCCGAGGTCAGGGTGCCCCAGAGCAGCGTCCCGGTCTGGATCCCCAGCACCACGCCCCACGCCTGCCGCCGGTGCCCCAGCGCGGACGTGCGCAGGACCAGCGCGGTGTCGAGCCCGGGCGTGAGGGTCAGCAGCCCCACGACGAAGGCGAAGGACCAGAGGGCGGTGCTCATCTCCATGGTCCGTGATCGTACGGGCCGCCCCGCCCGCACACGGACACCCTGCGCGGCGGCCCCGGCGGCGGGCGGACGAGCGTCCGCTCCCCGCCGGGCACGACGTCAGTCGGCCGTCCCGGGTGGAACGACCCGAATGCGCAGGGCATCCGCCTTGGAACGGGCGCTGTGCACGATCTCCAGCTCGACAGCACCGCAGACGGCGAGCAGCCCGGCGTTGTGGAGCGGTTCGATCACCGCTCGAACCGCCGGCTTCGGGTACCGCGCGAATGCCGACTTGTCGATCGGAAAGCGCTCACTCACCGTGGTCCGCCGAACCGGTGAGGTCAGGCAGACCCCCTTCGGCAAGCCAGTTGAGGAAGGACTCACGCTTCCGACGGTTGACCGCGTCCTCCAGGGCGGCATTGACCGTCGCCACCTTGGTGGTCGTCCCGAAGATCTCTGCGGCCTCGGCCAGCAGCTCGTCCTTGACGTCTATCACCGTGCGGGTCACAGCGGACCTCCGGGGATCGAAGAGCCTGTGGTGATATCGAAATTCACCGTATCCGATATCTCGGCCGCGGGATCAGGTCACGTTGAGGCGGGCGGCCAGGCGGAGCAGGCCCGGGGAGAGGCGGGAGAGGAAGCGGGCGGCCTTCGCCTCGGGCGTCACGGGGACGACGGCCTTCCCGGTCCGAACCGCGTGCAGGACGGCGGTGGCGACCTTCTCGGGCGGGAAGCCGCGGCGGGCGTAGAGCCTGGCGGCACGGGCCTGCTTGGCGGCCTGCTGGTCGGCGGTGGTCGCGGAGAAGGTGGAGGTGCGGGTGATGTTGGTGTTGACGATGCCGGGGCAGATCGTGGAGACGCCGATGCCGTGGCCGGCCAGCTCGGCACGCAGGCAGTCGGAGAGCATGAAGACGGCGGCCTTGCTGGTGGCGTAGGCGGTGAGCGCCTTGGACGGCAGGTAGGCGGCGGCCGACGCCAGGTTGACGATGTGACCGCCCTCGCCGCGGTCGGCCATCAGGCTGCCGAACGCCCGGCAGCCGTGGATGACGCCCCAGAGGTTGACGTCGAGGACGCGCTGCCACTCCTTCTCGGTCGTCTGGAGGAACGTCCCGGAGTGGCCGATGCCCGCGTTGTTGACGATCACGTCCGGCACCCCGTGCTCGGCGGCGACCTGCTGGGCGAAGGCGTCGACCGCGGCGCCGTCGCTGACGTCGACCCGGTAGGCGTGGGCGGGCGGCCCGATCAGGGCGGCGAGTTCGGCGGTGCGGCGGGCCGCGTCCAGGTCGAGGTCGCAGACCACCACCCGGGCACCGTCCTCGGCGAAGGCGAGCGCGGTGGCCCGGCCGATGCCGCTGCCACCGCCGGTGACGACGACGAGCCGGCCGTCCCCGGCGGCAGCGGCGGCGCGGTCCTCGGGGGCGTCCCGGCCGGCCTCGGTGCGGGCGACGTGTTCACGGACCATCCGGGCCACGGCGGTTCCCTTCTCCAGCAGTGCGGACCAGTGGGTGGCGTGCAGGGTCCGGCGGGTCAGCCGCGGCACCCAGCGCTCCAGGCCCTCGGAGAGGTAGGTGCCCACGTAGTGGTCCCGGGTGAGGGTGATCAGCTGGACCGGCACCTCGGTGGGCCGTTCGCGCGGGTTGCGCAGCGTGGGCCGCATGTTGGCCCGGTACAGCTCGATGCCGCGCACCGCGTCCCGGCGCAGCGTGGGCTGCGGGTGGCCGGGGCGCGGGCTGACGCCCTCCAGGTCGCGCAGCACCCGGGGCCAGGCGCGGGCGAGGCCGAGCCGCCAGACGCCGGGGGCGAGGAAGGGCAGGTGGAAGGCGGTGATGTACCAGGAGTGGGCGCCCTGGGCGATCAGTTGCCTCAGGTGGCGCGGGGTGGGGCGGCGGAAGCGGTCGCGGAGCCAGAACCCCATGTGGTCCAGGCAGGGCCCGGACATGGTGGTGTAGGAGGCGAGCCGTCGTTCGGCACCGGGGGTGGTGACGGCCTCCCAGGACTGCAGCGAGCCCCAGTCGTGGGCGACGACGTGCACCGGGCGGTCCGGGCTGACCGCGTCGGCGACGGCGAACAGGTCGTCGGCCAGCTGTTCCAGGCGGTAGCCCTCGCGGCCGGCCGGGACGCCGGAGGCGCCTGCGCCCCGGACGTCGTAGCGGACGACGTGGTGGTCGCGGGCGAGGTCGGCGGCGACGTCGTCCCAGACCGCGTGGGTGTCCGGGTAGCCGTGGACCAGCAGGACGGTGGGGGCGCCCGGGTCGCCGTCCTCGAAGACGGCGAGCGGCAGGCCACCGGAGTGGACGGTCCGGCGGCGGGAGGCGGCACGGTGCGGCACCCGGGGGGCGGGGTGCCCGGCGCGTCCGGTGTCGCGGCTGGTCGTCATCGGGTCGCCTCCTGAGCGGTCACGGTGGTCGGGGTCACGGTGGTCGCGGTGGTCGCGGCGGCGCCTGCCCCGGTCCAGCGGCGGACGTGCGGGAGGTCGTCGTCGAGCCAGTACGCGTCGTCCTCGGTGACCACCAGCAGCTCCTCGAACTTGATGCCGACCTCCCGGAAGCCGATGTGCGGCTCCACCGCCCAGAGGCCCGGGGTGGGCGCGTGCCGGGAGGAGCGGCCGTCCGCCCAGAGCGGGGAGCGGCCGTGCAGGCGCTCGCTGATCAGCTCGCGGCCGAGCGTCTGGAGTGTACGCACCCCGAAGCCGAACACGTTCACCCCCGCCGGGCCGCGGGCGGTCGTCCGGGTGACCTGATGGCCGATCACTCGGCCCGGGTAGACGCGGTGGCGGTTGTCGTAGCCGTGCGCCTCGATCTGCGCGTCGACCGCCGCGTACACGTCGGCGAGCGGCCTGCGGGCGCGGACCTCGGTGAGGATCAGCTCGCGGTAGACCCGGAGGTCGGCGGCGAGGCGGTCCCACACGCGGTTCTCGCCGACCTTGCCGCCGTAGCCGATGTCGGCGGTGTAGCCGTCGACGACGGGCGCACAGTCCAGCACGTACGGCATGCCCTCCGTCAGCCAGCGGTTGCCGGCGAAGAACTGCAGCGGCGTGTGGAAGTGCCGGAACGCCGTCCGGTCGCCGAACCAGGCGAACGGCACGTGGAAGAAGTCCTGCACACCGGCCGCGACCAGCCGGCGGCGCAGCTGCGCGGTCGCCTGCCGCTCGGTGACACCGGGTTCGATCCAGGCGGCGACCTCCTCGGCGCAGTGGTAGGCGAGCTGCTGGGTCTCCCGGAAGCGGGCGAGGTCGTGCTCGGTGTAGGGGAAGGCGGGGGTGCGCGGCACGGCGGGGGCTCCTTCTGGGGGATCGGCGGCCTACGGCCGGTCGGACGGGTCCTGCACCCGGGGCCGGCCGGGCGCACCGAGGTCGAGCACCAGGGTCTCGCCCGCGGCGGCCCGGGAGACGCAGGGCAGCAGGGCGCCGGCGGCCCGCTGTTCGGCGGTGAGGCGGCGGTCGCGGTGGTCGGGGGTACCGGCCAGCAGCCGGACCTCGCAGGTGCCGCAGAAGCCCTGGTGGCAGGAGTACGCCAGGTCGGGGCGGGCCTCCCGGAGCACGTCCAGGGCCGAGCGGTCGGCCGGGACGTCGAGGGCCGGTCCGTCGGTGCCGAGGCGGACGGTGAACGGCTCGCCGTCGGTGATCGGCGCGGCGCCGAACCGTTCGAAGTGCAGGGAGGCGGCGGGCGATCCGTCGAGGGCCCGCTGGACGGCGGCGAGCATCGGGGCCGGGCCGCAGCAGTAGACGGCCGCACCGCGCGGGGCGCGGGCGAGGAGCTCGGCCCCGGTGGGCGGGCCGCCGTGCTCGTCGTCGGTGCGCAGGTGGACCCGGTGCGGGTCGAGGGCCCGCAGCTCCTCGGAGAACGGGAGGGTGCCGGCGCTGCGGCCGACGTGGACGAGGTGCCAGTCCAGGCCGTGCCGCCGGGCCTCGCGGGCCATCGGGAGCAGCGGGGTGATGCCGATGCCGCCGGCCACCAGGAGGACCGCCGGTTCGGCGCAGAAGGCGAAGCCGTTGCGGGGACGGCGGGCGGTGAGCCGGGTGCCGGGGCGGAGGGTGTCGTGGACCTCGGCGGAGCCGCCGCCGCCCGCGGGCAGGTGCCGGACGGCGATCCGGTAGGCGGCGGGGTCGGCCGGGTCGCCGCAGAGGGAGTAGTGGCGCTCGCGGCCGGACGGCAGCACGAGCCGCAGGTGGGCGCCGGGCTGCCAGGGCGGGAGGGGACCGCCGGAGGGGTCCGCGAGGGTGAGTTCGACGACGTCGGTGGCGGCCGGGCGCCGGGCGGTGACGACCAGTTGGAGCGCCGGGGTGGGGCGGCCGGGCGGGCGGCGGGGGTTGCGCCGGAGCAGCGGGCTGCCGAGGGCGGGGCTGTAGCGGTCGCCGAAGGCGGTGAGGAAGCGGAAGAAGGTGTCGGCGCGGGGGCGGCCGTAGAGGTCGGGGGGTGGGGTGCGCAGATCCATCCGGCGGGGTCCTTGGGTCCTTGGGTCCTGGGCGGCGGGTGGGCCGGGGGCGGGTGGGCCGGCGACGGGCCCCGGGGCGGGGGCCGCCGTCCCCGTCAGCGGCCGGCGGCGGCGCGGGCGGCCGGGGAGGTGGCGAGGTAGCCGAGGGCCTGGCTGGAGGACCCCTCCTGGGTGGGGTGGTAGCCGGGCCGGAGGTAGCGCAGGCCGGAGCGGATCGAGGTGAGCGGGTCGGGCAGCAGTCCGCGCCTGGCGATCCGGCCGGCCTCGCGCCAGGTGGGCCTGATCCGGCCGTCGAGGGTCGGGTCGGCGGCGAGCAGGAAGCGGGCGCCGCGCACCCAGAGGTGGACGAGGAGCGGCCCGGAGATCGCCATGCCGCGGATCCGCCGCAGGTAGCCGGGGTCGAGGTGGACCATCAGGTCGTAGGCGACGCTGCGGTGCTCGACCTCCTCGGCGCCGTGCCAGCGCAGCAGGTCGAGCATGGTCGGGTCGGCCTCGGCCCGGTCCAGGCCCGGGGAGTTGAGCGCCCAGTTGCCGAGGAAGGCGGTGAAGTGCTCGATGGCGGCGACGAACGCGACCCGCTCGATGATGTTCTCGCGCTGCCGCGCGGGCGTCAGCCCGGGCTTGTCGCCGAGGACCCGCTGGAACAGCCAGGAGATCTGACGCACGTACGGGCGGGGGTCGAGGCCCTGCCCGAACAGGTGGTCGAGGACCTCCTGGTGGGCCTCGGCGTGGATGGCCTCCTGGCCGATGAAGCCGAGCACCTCGTCCCGCAGCTGCTCGTCCCGGATCATCGGCAGGGCGTCCTTGAACACCTTGACGAACCAGCGCTCGCCCTCCGGGAGGAGGAGGTGCAGGACGTTGATGACGTGGGTGGCCATCGGCTCGTCGGGAATCCAGTGCAGCGGCAGTCCGGACCAGTCGAAGCGGACGTCGCGGGGCTCCAGGACGAGGCTCTCGTGCACCCGGACGGCCGGCGCGGCGAGGGCGGGAACGGGGGTGGGGCTGGGCATGACGGGGCCCTCCTGACCTGCGGGTGGCGGCTCGTGGCGGCTCGACCCGGCAAAACGTACTCGCGGGTAGTGCGCGCCACAAGAGGTTCGACACCTCTTATCGACATCGAGTCTAATAAGTGATGTGCACCGCGGCGGGCCCGGCGAAACACCCGGGGCCGACGGCCCGGCACCCCGGGAAACACGAGGACCCCGCCGCGGCGCGACGGGGTCCTGCGATCCTCCGCGGTGCTTCAGACGGCCATGGCCAGCATCAGCGGCGCGGCCCGGACGGCGAGCAGCTCGGCGGCGGCCTTCAGCCGGTGCACGTTGTCCACCGGCATCGAGGTGGCCAGGCAGCCGACCGTGCTGCCGGCCGTGACCGGGACCGCGGCGCAGACCGTGCCGAGCGCGTACTCCTGGATGTCCAGCACCGGAACGGTGGCCGGCTGACGCTCCAGACGGTGCATCAGCTGGTCCGCGTCGGTGACCGTCCGGGAGGTCAGCCGGGCCACCGGGTGCCGGGCGAGGTGGTCCCGGCGCGCGTCGTGGTCGAGCTGGCTGAGCAGGCACTTGCCGATCGCGCTGGCGTGCGCGGTGGCCCGGAAGTCCACCCACTCCTGCACCGCCGGCGCGTGGTCGCCCGCCGACACCGCCTCCACCGACAGCTCGCCGTCGTGGTAGCGGCTGAAGTACACCGCCGCGCCCAACTCGTCCCGGAGCTCCTCCAGTTTGCGATCCAGCCGGACCCGCACCAGCTGCTCCCGGTTCTGCTGCCCGAGCAGCGCGAAGGTGCCGCCGAGCACCCAACCGCCGTCCTGGCACATGAGGTAGCCCTCGATCTCCAGGATCTCGGCGAGCCGACGGACCGTCGGCAGCCCGAGGGACGTCTCCCTGGCCAGCGTGACCAGCGTGGCCCCTCCGGGGTGCCGGTCGACCGCCTCCAGCAGTCTGAGGGCGTGCTGCAGGGAGGTGAACGGACCGGGCAGGCCCTGGGCCGGCGCGGCGTGGCGACCGGGGGCTGGTGTCGACATGTCGTCCCCTTCCGATGTCCCCCCGCAGGTGTGACCGGCGGGTGGTGTCCAGCCTATCCACCGCTGTACACCGCCATCCGCCCCTCTGCGGATTTTCGTGCAGGTGCGGTGAAGCACTTGACGGGCATATGCCCCGCCGATGCCCCCGCGTACCCCCGCCCGCCGGGTGGCGCAGCGGCGGACGTTCCTGACCGTCGATCGGCGGCAGGGCGCCTGCGGCGGGCGGGGGCGGGCGTCCGGCTGGCGGACGGGCACCGGGCCGCTCCCCCACTGCCTGGGGGAACGGCCCGGTCGGGGGGCGGCGCCGGGGTGCGGGCCCCGGCGGCCGGGGAGGGTGGTCCGGTGGATCAGCCCTCGTCGCCGGCCCGGAGCCTGGTGACGGCGGCCTCCAGGCGGGCGCCGTACTCCTGGTCGGCGGCGTGGAAGTGGGCGAGGTTCCGCTCCACGACGTCGTCGCGGGAGACCTGGGCCAGGAAGCCGGCCAGGTTGTCGATCAGGCGGGCCCGCTCGGCCTCCGGCATCAGCCGGTAGAGCTCACCGGCCTGGAAGAAGTCGTCGTCCTTGGTGTGGGCCGGGGTGGTGTGGGTGCCGGTCCAGCCGCTCAGCCCGGTCGGCGCGGCGAGCGCGGCGCCGGTCTGGGCCGGCCCGTCGTAGGAGTTGGGCTCGTAGTTGCGGGCACGGCCGGCCGGGTTGAGCGCGCCGAGGCCGTCCCGGCCGTAGTTGGCGGCCTCGGTGGCGCGCGGGGCGTTGACCGGCAGCCGGGTGTGGTTCACCCCGAGGCGGTAACGCTGGGCGTCGGCGTACGCGAACAGGCGGCCCTGGAGCATCTTGTCCGGGGACGGGCCGATGCCGGGCACGAAGTTGTTCGGCGAGAACGCGGCCTGCTCGACCTCGGCGAAGACGTTCTCGGGATTGCGGTTGAGCACCAGGCGGCCGACCTTGACCAACGGGTAGTCGGCGTGCGGCCAGACCTTGGTCAGGTCGAAGGGGTTGAACCGGTAGTCGGCGGCCTCGGCGACCGGCATCAGCTGGACGTAGAGGGTCCAGGACGGGAACACCCCGCGCTCGATGGCCTGGTGGAGGTCGCGCTGGTGGCTGTCGGCGTCGCCGCCGACCGCCTCGGCGGCCTGGGCGGCGTCCAGCGAGCGGATCCCCTGGTTGGTCTTGAAGTGGTACTTCACCCAGTAGGCGTCACCCTGCTCGTTGACCCACTGGTAGGTGTGCGAGCCGTACCCGTTCATGTGGCGGTAGGACGCGGGGATGCCGCGGTCGCCGAAGAGCCAGGTGATCTGGTGGGTCGACGCGGGCGAGTGGGCCCAGAAGTCCCAGACGTTGTCGGCCTCCTGGACACCGGTGTACGGGTCGCGCTTCTGGGAGTGGATGAAGTCGGGGAACTTCAGCGGGTCCTTGATGAAGAAGACCGGGGTGTTGTTGCCGACGAGGTCGTAGTTGCCCTCCTCGGTGTAGAACTTGAGCGCGAAGCCGCGCGGGTCGCGGACCGCGTCGTTCGAGCCCAGGTTGCCCGCGACCGTGGAGAAGCGGAGGAACACCTCGGTGCGCCTGCCGACCTCGCCGAGGAAGGCGGCCCGGGTGTACGGCGAGACCTCGTCCGTGACCTCGAAGTAGCCGTACGCGCCGGAACCGCGGGCGTGCACGACGCGCTCCGGGATGCGCTCGCGGTTGAACCGGGCGAGCTTCTCCAGCAGGTGCTGGTCCTGGACCAGCAGCGGACCGTAGGCGCCGGCCGAGGCCGAGTTCTGGTTGTCGGCGACCGGGGCGCCGGACTCCGTGGTCAGGATCTTGGACATGACGGGTCCTTCGGATGTCGATAAGGGTGTGACGCTTGGGGGAATGCGGCGCCGCCCCGGGCCGCGGCCGGAGGGCTCCGCGGGTGGCGCGGAGCCACCGCGGCCGCGGCCCCCGGCCTGCGGCGGCGCCGGTCGGGACACGGGCTCCGGCGCCGGTCGGGATGCCGGCTCGGGCGCCGGTTCAGATGCCGAGCAGGCGCCAGGCGGCCGAGCGGCGGCGGGAGGAGTGCTCGCCGTCGGGGCCGTCGGCCGGGCTGAGCGCGGCGACGGCGGTGCGGGCGGCGTCGGCGTCCACCAGCGGGCGGGCCGCGGCCAGTTCGGCGGCCTCCCCGGCGGTGAGACCGGCCTCGACGAGGGCCGCGGCGGCCTCGTCGACCGGGACGGCGTCGAACCAGCGCAGCGCGAGACCGGCCCGGCCCGCCTCGGTCGGGCGGCCGGTGAGGCGGAGGCGGGCGAGGCCGCCGTCGGGGTACACGTTGATCCGCACATGGGTCACCGGGCGGGCCGGGTCCAACCGGAAGCGGTGGCGGGTGTCGGGCTGGAGGCGGGTGCGCGGCAGGAGCGCGAACCAGCCGTCCGGGTCGGCGGCGGGGTCACCGCCGGCGGAGGCGTCGTAGCCGACCAGGTCGGCCCAGCCGGGGGCGTTGGCGACGAAGTGGGTGGTGTCCACCTCGGCGGCCAGGACCTCGCCGCCCCCGGCCAGGGCGATCCGCACCCAGTCGTTGGCCTTGTCACGCCGACGCCGGGTCTCCCAGCCCTCACCCATGACGGAGGCGCGGCCGGGAGCGTTCAGGTTGTGCGGGGAGGAGAAGTAGCGGTCGGAGGCGGCCTCGGCGACACCGCCGTGCTCCTGGGCGGCCAGGTCGAAGGTGAGGCCGTCCAGCTCGCGCGGGTCGGGAAGCACCTCGCCGTGGACGCGGAGCCGGGCGACACCGCCGTCCGGGAAGATGTTGAGCCGTACGTGGGTGAACCGGGTGGCGCTGCTCACCGCGAACGCGTGGGCGGTGTCGCCCCGCAGCGGGGTGCGCGGCAGGATCTCCACCCACGCGGCGGCCGCGACCTCGGCGGGCGAGGGGTGGCCGGGTATCGAGGCGGCCTCGACGGAGGCGCTCTCCGGGTAGTTCCCGGTGAAGTGCGCGGTGTCGACGACCAGGCCGCGGATCACTCCGGCGGCGCCGAGCCGGACGACCGCCCAGTCGTGGTCCTCGTCGGTGGGGTGCGGCTGTTCGGCGCCCGTGCCCCGGCGCCGCCGGGACTCCCAGCCGTCCATGATCTGGCCCTTGTGGCCGAAGGTGTGCGGGCGGAACACGGCGGCCTCGGCGACCAGCAGGTTCTCGGCGTCGGCGAAGGTGTCCTCGTTGGTGGCGACGACACCGGCGCCGAGCCGGCGGGAGGCCAGGTCGACCAGCTCGGTGAACGGGGCGTTCGGGGTGGGGACGGTGGTCACTGCGACTCCTCGGGGCCGGGGGTCGGACGGGTGGACCGGGCGGGCCCGGGACCGGTGGACACGGGACCGGTGGACACGGGACCGGTGGGCCCGGAGCCGGTGGGCCGCGGGCGGGTGAGCTGGACGCCGAACGGCTCGCCGGCGACGTCGACGACCCGGCCGCGCAGCCAGGTGGTGCGGACGGCGCCGGTGAGCGTCCGGCCCGCGTACGGGGTGACGGGGTTGCGGTGGTGCAGGTCGGCGGCGTGCACGGCGAAGCGGCCGTCGGGGTCGAAGGCCACCAGGTCGGCGTCGTGGCCGACGGCGACGGCGCCCTTCGTCCCGGTGAGGCCGGCCAGCCCGGCCGGGCCGGCGGACATCCAGCGGACCACGTCGGAGAGGGTGTGACCGCGCCGCCGGGCCTCGGTCCAGACCGCGGGCAGGCCCAGCTGGAGCGAGGCGATGCCGCCCCAGGCGGCCGCGAAGTCCCCGCTGCCGCCGCGTTCGGGCAGCAGCTTGAGGTCGGGGGTGGACGGCGAGTGGTCGGAGACGACCGCGGCGAACTCCCCTGCGGCCAGGGCCTCCCAGAGGGCGTCGCGATTGGCCTCGTCACGGATCGGCGGACAGCACTTGAACGCGGTGCCGCCGTCCGGGACCTGCTCGGCGGTGAGGGTCAGGTAGTGCGGGCAGGTCTCGGCGGTGACCTCGACACCGTCCGCGCGGGCCCGGCGGAGCAGCGGCAGCACGGCGGCCGAGGAGACGTGCAGGACGTGCACCCGGGCGCCGGTGCGCCGGGCGGTGTCGAGCAGCCGGGCCACCGCGGCGGTCTCCGCACCGGCGGGCCGGGAGGCGAGGAAGTCCCGGTAGTGGACGCCGGGTTGCTGCGGTGCGGCGGAGAGGACGGCCGGGTCCTCGGCGTGGATGATGGCGAGCGCGCCGATTCGGGCCTGTTCGGCGAGGGCGGCCTCCAGATCGGCCTGTTCGAGGTGCGGGAACTCCTCGACGCCGCTCGGTGCCAGGAAGGACTTGAAGCCGAACACGCCCGCACGGTGCAGGGGTTCGAGGTCGGCGAGGTTTCCGGGCACGGCCCCGCCCCAGAAGCCGAGGTCGACCCAGGCCTGACCCTCCGCGGTCTTCCGTTTGACCTCCAGCCCGGCCGGGGTGGTGGTGGGCGGCACCGAGTTGAGCGGCATGTCGACGACGGTGGTGACACCGCCGGCGGCGGCCGCCCGGGTGGCGGTGGCGAAGCCCTCCCACTCGGTGCGGCCGGGTTCGTTGACGTGCACGTGGGTGTCGACCAGGCCGGGGAGCAGCGCGGTGTCACCGAGGTCGGTGAGCGCGTGGCCACCGGCGGGGAGGGAGCCGTGCGCGGCGATCCGCGCGATCCTCCCGTCCCGGACCAGCACGTCCGCGGGGCGCTCGCCGTCCGGCAGGACCACCCGGCGGGAGCGGATCACCGCGGTCTCGCTGATGGGCATGGGGGACCTCCGAAACCTGGTCGAGGGGTGGGGTGCGCCGAAGGATGGCCCGGAGCCTAGGGCCGCCTTCAACAAATCGTCAATGGAGGAAACTACGAGGGTCCGCGCCGGTCACCGGTGGAGGAACTCCGCCGCCAGTCGCTCCCCCGCGACCTCGGCGAGCTCTCCCGCCCTGGTCAGGCCGTCACCGGGCTGCTCGCCCAACTCGCTGAGCGCGTACGCGGCGGCGAAGCCGGCCGCCCGCCACTCGCGTTCGGACAGTTCCACCCGTCCCGCCACGGCGGCCACCCGGACCCCCGCCCGGGCGGCGGCCGCCGCGACGCCGGCGGGGGCCTTGCCGTGGAGCGTCTGCGCGTCCAGGCAGCCCTCGCCGGTGACGACGAGGCGTGCCCCACGCACGGCCGCGTCGAAACCCAGCAGGTCGAGCAGGAGCTCGATGCCGGGTCGCATGGTGGCGCCCAGCAGGGCGAGCGCCGCGAAGCCGACCCCGCCCGCGGCCCCCGCGCCGGGGGCGTCGCGCACCTCGCGGCCGACCGTCGCGCCGACCGCGTCGGCGAACCGGGTCAGAGCTTCCTCCAGGACCAGCAGGTCCTCCCCGCTCGCGCCCTTCTGCGGGCCGTAGACGGCCGTCGCGCCGCGCGGACCGAGCAGCGGGTTGTCGACGTCGCAGGCGACCACGATCTCGACGCCCGCCAGGGTGCCGGCGAGCCGTCCGGGGTCGATCCGCTCCAGGCGCCTCAACGCCGCTCCACCGGGCGGGAGTTCGACGCCTTCGCCGTCGAGCAGCGAGACGCCGAGCGCCTGGACCATCCCGGCCCCGCCGTCGGTGCAGGCGCTTCCGCCGAGGCCGAGCACGATCCGCTTCGCCCCGAGCCCGACGGCCCGGCCGATCAGCTGGCCGACCCCGTAGGAGCCGGCCGCGAGCGGGGCGGTCCGGCCGCCGGGGAGCCGGGCCAGCCCGGAGGCCTGGGCCAGCTCGACCACGGCGGTGTCGCCCCGGACGGCGAGCGCGGCGTCCACCGGCAGGCCGGTCGGGCCGGCCACCTTGGCGGGAACGCGGGCGAAGCCGGCCGCGAGCGCGGCGGCCAGGGTCCCCTCGCCGCCGTCGGCGACGGGCAGTTCGCGGACCTCGGTACCGGGGGCGGCACGGCGGATGCCGGCGGCGATCCGGGCGGCGGCCTCGGCGGCCTCCAGGGTGCCCTTGAACTTGTCGGGAGCTACGACCACATGGCCCTGGTGGGAGGTGGGGGGCATGGCGTGGGCCTCACTTCTGGTCTGGCGATGGTCCGTCAAGCATGGGCCCCGGCAGGTCCGGGGCGGCTCCCTCCCCGCCGTCCCCCTCGTCCCGCTTCCGGAGGGCGAGGGACTCCCCTCGACGGGGGAGGGAGCCGGGCGACGCGCCGCTCGGCACGACCGAAGTGCCCCTGGAGGGTGGGCGCGTCACCGTCCGGTCGACCGGCGGGCGGGCGGATGAGCCCCGCACCGCCCGCCGGTCGGGCCGGTCGCCGCCCCGGCCGCACGGGTACGCACGCGGCCGGAGCGGCAGGTGGCGACCTCCCGGTGGCGCGGGCACGACCGGACAGGTACACGCCACCGGGAGGAGTCGAGGGGCCGGGAGGGCTACTTCACCTCGCGGCCGGAGAGCCGCTCGACGCCGCGCAGCAGCGCCGAGTGGTCGAGGGAGCCGTCGCCGTTGGCACGGGCGGAGGCGACCAGCTGGGCGACGACCGCGCCGACCGGGAGGGCGGCGCCGACGGCGCGGGCGGCCTCGGTGACGATCCCCATGTCCTTGTGGTGCAGGTCGATGCGGAAGCCGGGGGCGAACTCGCGGTTCAGCATGTTGGTCTTCTTGCGGTTCAGCACGGTCGAGCCCGCCAAACCGCCGCCGAGCACGTCCAGCGCGGCCCCGAGGTCGACGCCGGCGTTCTCCAGGAAGACCACGGCCTCGGCCACGGCCTGGATGTTGACGGCGACGATCAGCTGGTTGGCGGCCTTGACCGTCTGGCCGGCCCCGGCCGGGCCGACGTGGACCACCGTGGTGCCGAGCACGTCGAACAGCGGCTTGGCCTCGGCGAAGTCCTCGGCGGCGCCGCCGACCATGATCGAGAGAACGGCCTCGACCGCGCCCGCCTCGCCACCGGAGACCGGGGCGTCCAGCGCACGGACGCCCTTCTCCCGGGCGGCGGCCTCGACCCTGATCGAGGTCTGCGGGGTGATGCTCGACATGTCGATGACGAGCGTGCCGGGCCGGACGTTCTCCAGGACGCCGCCCTCGCCGAGGACGGCCTGCTCGACCTGCGGGTCGGCCGGGACCATGGTGATCACGACCTCGGCGTCCCGCACCGCGTCCGCGATGCTGGTGGCGCCGTGGCCCCCGGCCGCGACCAGGGCGTCGATCTGCGGCCGGGTGAGGTTGTAGCCGGTGACGTGGTGGCCGGCGCCGACCAGGTTGGCGGCCATCGGGCTTCCCATGATGCCGAGGCCGATGAAGGCGATCTTGCGGCTCATCGCGTCGTTCCTTCTGTCCGTGGAGCGGGGAGGGTGGGGTGGGCGGCCGGCGCGGCCGGGCACGGCCTAGGCGGCGCGGTGCTCGCGCGGGAGCCACCCGAAGCTGTCGGCGCTGACGCCGGTGGACGGGCGGTACTCGAGGCCGATCGGGCCGGTGTAGCCGGCGGCGGTGAGCCGGGCGAAGAGGTCCTCGAAGTCCAGCCCGCCGGTGCCCGGCTCGTTGCGGCCGGGGGTGTCCGCGATCTGCACGTGGCCGATCCGGTCGGCGTACGCGTCGATGACGGCCGCCGGGTCCTCGCCGTTGCGGGCCAGGTGGTAGAGGTCGCAGAGGAACCTCGCGTTGCCCAGGCCGGTGGCGGCGTTGACCCTGTCGACCACCTCGACCGCGGCGGCGGCGGAGACCAGCGGGTAGTCCGGGGACTCCGGCCGGTTCAGCGCCTCGATCAGCAGCACCGCGCCGATCCCGTGCGCGGCCCGGGCGGCGAGGACGAGGTTCTCCAGCGCGAGGGCGTCCTGCCCGGCCGGGTCCTCGCCGGCGACCCGGTTGCCGTAGAGGGCGTTGAGGGCCGGGGTGCCGAGCGAGGCGGCGAGGGCGGCGGCGACGGGGACGTTGGCCCGGAACCGCTCCTTCTCGGACGGCACCGAGACGGTACCGCGCGCCCCCTTCACGAGGTCGTCGAGGAAGTTGAGGCCGGTGAGCCGTACGCCGGCGTCGGTGAACGCCTTGCGGAGCGCGTCCAGCTCCGCCTCGGCGGGGCTGTGGTCCTCGCCGAACGGCCACCACAGCTCGGCGGCGGTGAATCCGGCGGCGGCCGCCGCGGCCGGGCGCTCCAGCAGCGGGAGCTCGCCGAACAGGATCGACAGGTTGACCGTGAAACTGTGCCGGGAAGCGGCGGTCACGTCCATCACCTCGTGTCTCTCTTCCGTCATCCACAACTTCCACGATGCGGAAGAGGGATTCTGTCTGGTGGAAGCATGTCCGGCCCCTCGGAGAACTGTCAAGGCGTCTACAACATTTTGTTGAAGACTCCGCCCGCCCCGACCGCGCAGTCGCCACCGAGCGGCCCGAACCGGCCACTGACCGCCCCACCCCTCGCTCGCTACAGTGAGCGGGTGCGATTGATGGTGGAGTTCACGACAGAACCGTTCGAGCTGGACACGTTCCCGGAGCACGCCGCGGCGGCCCGGAAGGCGGTCGACGAAGCGGGCCTGGCCGTCGCGGTCGGCCCCTTCGGCACCGGCGCCGAAGGCGAGGCCGACCAGGTCCTGGCCGCCGTGACCCGGCTGCTCCGGGAGAGCCTGGACGCCGGCGCGACCCGGATATCGGTCCAGGTCAGCGTGCTCGGCGACGAAGGCGCCGACGCGCCCGAGGAGGGTGGTAGGCCGTGACCGAGCACGTCGAACACCCGCTCGCCGCGGCGCTGAAGCCGCTGCTGGACGCGGTCGGCGCGACGCCCCTCCCGGTGGGCGAGGCGAAGCCCGAGGACGTCGTCCTGGAGTGGGAGGGCGCACCGGCACTGGCCGTCCGGCTGCCCCACCTCAGCAACGCGCTGGACCGCCTGCTGGCCGAGACGGCCCGCCAGTTCGACGGCCGGCCGCTGGCCGAGCTGGACCGCTGGGAGAAGCAGCGCGTCGTCGCCCTGCTGGAGGAGCGCGGCGCGTTCACCGTCCGGCACGGCGTCGAGACGGTCGCCACGGCACTCGGCGTGAGCCGCTTCACCGTGTACAACTACCTCAACCGCCAGGACGGTTCGAAGTCCGGCTGAGCCCGCGGGCCCGGGTGCGCCCCGCCGGCAGGGTCAGTGTGACCCCGTCCCCGGCGGGGCGCACTTGTCGCATCACACACGAGAGACCCCGCGACCAGGGCCGCCGCGAAACGTAACCACCAACCGTTCAACAAAGTGTTGACGACCCGATCCCACCGATCTAGCTTGTGCGGGTGGCACCACTCCCCAGGAGGTCCACCCGTGACCAACCACCCCCACGCCCTTGAAGCCCTGACGGCGGCCGACGCCGCCGAGCTGAGGGAGATCCTGCTGGACGTCTGCTCCAGCCCCGGCTGGGCCGACGCCGTCGTCGCGGCCCGACCGTGGACCGACCGCCGGGCACTGCTCGACGCCAACGCCGAGGCCGTGGCCGAGCTCTCCGCCGCCGACCTGCACGACGCGATGGCCGGCCACGCCCGGATCGGCACGCCCAGGCCGGGCGACGCCGCCTCCGAGCGCGAGCAGGCCGGCGTCCTCGGGGCCGAGGACGCCCTGCTCGACGAACTGCGCCGGGCCAACGCCGCCTACGAGGCCAAGTTCGGCCACGTGTTCCTGATCTGCGCGACCGGCCGTACCGCGGCCACCATGCTCGCCGCCCTGCGCGAGCGCCACCCCAACGACCCGGCCACCGAGGCCGAGATCGTCCGGGAGGAACTGCGGAAGATCAACGACATTCGCATCAACCGCCTGCTCGACGATAACTGACGCATCATCAGGTATCACTGACGCAGGATCACCACTGCCATCAGTAAGGTCACCCACTCATGACCGGCATCTCCACCCACGTGCTCGACACCAGCCTCGGCCGCCCGGCCGAGGGCGTCCCGGTCGAGCTCGCCCAGCACACCGAGGGTGGCTGGCAGGTGCTCGGCACCTCCGCCACGGACTCCGACGGCCGGGTCGAAGACCTGCCGGCCGTGGAGGCGGGCTCGGTCGTCCGGCTGCTCTTCGACACCGCCGCGTACTACGCGCCGGCGTCGGCCGAGCCGCCGTTCTTCCCCGAGGTCTCGATCGTCTTCACGGTCGCACCCGCGCAGCACCACTACCACGTGCCGTTGCTGCTCAACCCCTTCGGATACTCGGTCTACCGCGGAAGCTAGACCGCTCGATTGATATGGGAGCCACGCCATGGCCCACGTGCTCGGCCAGAACCAGTACGGCAAGGCGGAGAACCGCATCGTCCGGGTCTACCGCGACTCCACCCGCCACGAGATCAAGGACCTGAACGTCTCGGTCGCCCTCTCGGGCGACTTCGAGGACGTCCACCTGACCGGGTCGAACGCCCACTGCCTCCCCACCGACACCACCAAGAACACCGTGTACGCCTTCGCCAAGGAGCACGGGATCGAGTCGGCCGAGGCCTTCGGCATCACCCTGGCCCGCCACTTCGTCGACAGCACCGAACCGGTGCACAGCGCCCGGATCCGGATCGAGGAGTACGCCTGGGACCGGATCCGCACCCCGGACAGCAGCGCGCGCTTCATCGGCTCCGAGGAGGTCGGCCACTCCTTCGTCCGCTCCGGCCAGGAGACCCGCACCACCGAGATCGTCTACGACGGCGGGTCGGTCCAGGTCGTCTCCGGCCTGAAGGACCTGGTCGTGCTGAACTCCACCAACTCGGAGTTCTGGGGCTACATCAAGGACCGGTACACCACACTCCGGGAGGCCTACGACCGCATCCTGGCCACCCAGGTCACCGCCCGGTGGAAGTACGGCTACACCGGCCGGGACGACGAGGCCCAGCCCAACTGGAACCGCTCCTACACCCACGTGCGGCGCCACCTGCTGGAGGCGTTCGCCGAGACCTACTCCTACTCGCTGCAGCAGACCCTGCACGCGATGGGCACCCGCGTCCTCAACAACCGCGCCGAGGTGGACGAGGTACGCCTCGAACTGCCCAACAAGCACCACTTCCTGGTCGACCTGGAACCCTTCGGCCTGAAGAACGAGAACGAGGTCTACTACGCCGCCGACCGGATGTACGGCCTCATCGAGGGCACCGTGCACCGTGAGGGCGTCGTCCCGGTCATCCCGGTCGCCTGACCTCCGCCACCCGCTCCACCCGTTTTCTCCACCCCCACCCACCGGAGACCGTGCCCCCCTCGCGGCGGCCGGCCCGGGGAGCCGGAGAGACCGGCCGAGGGACCCTTGCACCGCCGTCCCGACCTCGGCCACCACGTGATCGACCGCTCTCCAGCGCCACGGGCGCGCCGGGAGCCACGGGCACAAGAGGGGCTCGACATGGCACCCAGCACCACCGGCACCACCGACGGCGGTTCCACCCCTGAAGGATCCCCCGGTCCGGACGCGGCCTCCGGGGCCTCCGGGTCCGGAGCCCCGGGCGCCCCGGGCAGTCCGGCGAGGACGGCGGAGGTCCACCCCGTGGACCAGCTGCTGCCACCCGTCAGGCTCGTCACCACCGGACTCCAGCACGTCGCCGCGATGTACGCGGGAGTCGTCGCTCCCCCGCTCATCGTCGGCGCCGGCGTGGGCCTCTCCCCCGCCGAACTCGCCCTGCTCATATCGGCCAGCCTGTTCACCGCCGGGCTGGCCACCCTGCTCCAGACCCTCGGCGTCCGGCGGATCGGCGCACGGCTGCCGTTCGTGAACGGCGTGTCGTTCGCCGGCGTCGCCCCCATGATCGCCATCGCCAAGGAGCACGGACCCGAGGACGCCCTCCCGGTGATCTTCGGCGCGGTGATCGTCGCGGGGGTCCTGTGCCTCCTCGCGGCGCCGTACTTCTGCAAGCTGATCAGGTTCTTCCCGCCGGTCGTCCAGGGCACCGTGATCACCCTCATCGGGGTGTCCCTGCTCCCGGTGGCCGTCAACTGGGCGCGCGGCGGTTCGCCGGACGCCCCCGGATACGGTTCCATGCGGGCCGTCGGACTCGCCGCGCTCACCCTCGCCGCGGTGGTCCTCGGCAACCGGCTGCTGCGCGGCTTCTGGCAGCAGCTCTCCCTGCTCCTCGGGCTTGCGGCCGGCACCCTGCTCGCGTTCCCGCTGGGCCTCGCCGACTTCGGCGCGGTCCAGGACGCACGGATCTTCGCGCTGCCCTCCCCCTTCCACTTCGGCGCACCGGCGTTCGACGCGGCCGCGGTCGCCTCGCTCTGCATCGTCATGGTGGTCTCGATGACCGAGTCCACCGCCGACATGCTCGCGCTCGGCCGGATCGTCGACCGCGAGGCCGACGAGAAGGTGCTCGCCGCCGGCCTGCGGGCCGACGGGCTGGCCACCGCGCTCAGCCCGGTCTTCAACGGCTTCGCCGCCAGCGCCTTCGCCCAGAACATCGGGCTGGTGGCCCTGACCCGGATCCGCAGCCGCTTCGTGGTCGCGACCGGCGGCGGCATCCTGATCCTGCTCGGGCTCTTCCCGGTGCTCGGCTCGGTCGTCTCGGTCGTCCCGCAGCCCGTCCTGGGCGGCGCCGGGATCGTGCTGTTCGGCACGGTCGCCGCCAGCGGCATCCGCACCCTCGCGGAGGCCGGCCTGGACTCCGGCGCCAACACGGTCCTGGTCTCGGTCTCGCTCGGCGTCGGCATCGTCCCGATCGCCGCACCGACCTTCTACGACGCGTTCCCGGAGGCCGTCCGCACCCTGCTGCACTCCGGGATATCGGCCGGCTGCGTGGCGGCCGTCCTGCTCAACCTGCTCTTCCACCACCTCGGCGCCGCCCGCCGGTCCACCCCCGACGCCGCACCCGACGCGCCGGCGCCGACGGCGACACCGTCCTGACCCACCGGGCGGGCATGCGCCCCGTGCCCGCCCGGCCCTCCCCCTTGGAGTCACACCATGGCAGTCCAGCCCCCGCCCGCCGATCAGCGGATCGTCATCGAGAACGCCGCGATCGCCACCGTCGACGCCCGCGACACCGAGTACACCCGCGGCCACGTGGTCATCCTCGGCAACCGCATCGAGTCGGTCGGCGAGGGCCCCGCCCCGCAGTGGCTGGACAACGTGGTGCGCCGGATCAACGCCGAGGGCCACCTCGTCACCCCCGGCCTGGTCAACACCCATCACCACTTCTACCAGTGGATCACCCGCGGCCTGGCCCAGGACGACATCCTCTTCGACTGGCTCGTCGCCCTCTACCCCACCTGGGCCCGGGTCGACGACCGGCTCGTCCACGCCGCCGCCCAGGGCTCCGCCGCCGCGCTGCTCAAGTCCGGCTGCACCACCGCCGCCGACCACCACTACGTCTTCCCGAAGGACGGCGGCGACATCCTCGGCGCCGAGATCGAGGCCGTCCGCGAGCTGGGCCTGCGGTTCACCGCGCTGCGCGGCTCGATGGACCGCAGCAAGAAGGACGGCGGGCTGCCCCCGGACCACGCCGTCGAGGAGCTCGACACCATCCTGACCGCCTCCGAGGAGGCCGTCGACCGGTACCACGACGCCTCCTCCGACTCCATGCTGCAGATCGCCCTCGCGCCCTGCTCCCCGTTCTCGGTCTCCACCGAACTGCTGCGCGAGTCCGCAGTCCTGGCCCGCCGCAAGGGCGTCCGCCTGCACACCCACGGCTCCGAGACCGCCGAGGAGGAGGCGTTCTGCAAGCAGCTGTTCGGGATGGGCCCGACCGACTACTTCGAGTCGGTCGGCTGGCTCGGCGAGGACGTCTGGATGGCGCACTGCGTCCACATGAACGACTCCGACATCGCCAAGTTCGCCGAGACCGGCACCGGCGTCGCCCACTGCCCGTCCTCCAACGCCCGGTTGGCCGCCGGCATCGCCCGCGTCCCCGACATGCTGAGGGCCGGCGTACCGGTCGGCCTCGGCGTCGACGGCACGGCCTCCAACGAGTCCGGCGAACTGGGCACCGAACTGCGCAACGCGCTGCTGATCAACCGCCTGCACGGCTCCCCCCGCGCGCTCACCGCCCGCCAGGCGCTGCGGCTGGGCACCATGGGCGGCGCCCGGGTCATCGGCCGCCAGAACGAGATCGGCTCGGTCGAGGCCGGGAAGCTCGCCGACCTCGCCCTCTGGAAGCTCGACGGTCTCATGCACTCCTCGATCGCCGACCCGGTCGCCGCCCTCACCCTCGGCGCCCTGCCGCCGCTGTCCGTGCTCTTCGTCAACGGCAACGCGGTCGTCGAGAAGGGGCAGTTGACGACGGTGAACGAGGACCGCATCGCCCGGGCCTGCGCCCGCGCCGCCCGGGAGCTCGCCGCCCGGCCCGTCTGACCCCGCCACCGGGGCGCGCCGTCCGCCCCGCACGAGCACCACACCTCCGAACTCCGGGCCGCCCAGGGACGGTGCGTCACCCGGACTCCGCCGGTCGCCCCCTCGGGGGCTCCCGGCGGACCGCCGCCCCGGACCCACGGCGAGGGTCCGGGGCGGCGGCGTGCCCGTCTCCGGGCGAGCCCGCACCGGGGCCGGGGGCGGGGTCGGGCGGGGGCGGGGTCGGGCGGGGGGCGGCCGAGTGCCGACGGGCCGGCGACCACGTCCACCGCACCGTACGGGACGGCCGAAAAGGAGCCGCCCCCTGCTCCAACACGGCAGAGGGCGGCAGGCGTTGCGCCGGGTAGCCTGGGGTTTCAGCCCAGCAGGGGAAGCGCGGGGAGGGTCAGGAACTCCTCGAACTCCTCGGCCAGGGCGACCTGTTCGAAGAGCTGGGCGGCCTCGCGCCAGCGTCCGGCGGCGTAGGCCTCGGCACCGAGTTCGGCCCGGAGCCCGGCCAGTTCCTCGGCCACCAGGAGGCGCACGAGGTCGGCGGTGGCCTTCTCCCCGGTGTCGGCGAGGACGACGTCGTTGTGGATCCACTGCCAGATCTGCGAGCGGGAGATCTCGGCGGTGGCGGCGTCCTCCATCATGTGGAAGATGGCGACCGCGCCCACGCCGCGCAGCCAGGCCTCGATGTAGCGGACCCCGACCTGGACCGCGTTGTGCAGACCCGCACGGGTGCAGCTGCCGCCGGCGCCCGCGACGTCCAGCAGGTCGGCGGCGGTGACCGGTCCGGCCGGCCCGGGGTTCTCCTTCTGGTGCGGGCGGTCGCCGAGGACGGCGTCGAAGCAGGAGCGGGCGACCGGGACGAGGTCCGGGTGGGCGACCCAGGAGCCGTCGAAGCCGTTGCCCGCCTCGCGCTCCTTGTCGGCGGTGACCTTCACCAGGGCGGCCTCGTTGACCGCGGGGTCCCTGCGGCTGGGGATGAACGCGGCCATGCCGCCGATCGCGTGGGCACCGCGCCGGTGGCAGGTCCGGACGAGCAGCCGGGTGTAGGCGGCCATGAACGGCGAGGCCATGGTGACGCTGTTGCGGTCCGGCAGGATGAAGTGCTCGCCGGCGTCGCGGAAGTTCTTGACGATGGAGAACAGGTAGTCCCAGCGGCCCGCGTTGAGCCCGGCGGCGTGCTCGCGCAGCTCGTAGAGGATCTCGTCCATCTCGAACGCGGCGGTGACGGTCTCGATCAGGACGGTGGCCCGGACGGTGCCGTGCGGGATGCCGAGTTCGGCCTGCGCGTGGGTGAAGACGTCGTTCCAGAGCCGCGCCTCCAGGTGGCTCTCGGTCTTCGGGAGGTAGAAGTACGGACCGGAGTTCGGGTCCCCGCCGCCACGGGCGAGCAGCCGGGCGGCGTTGTGGAAGAAGTAGAGGCCGAAGTCGAGGAAGGCGCCGGCCACCGGTTCGCCGTCGACCAGGAGGTGGGTCTCGTCCAGGTGCCAGCCGCGCGGGCGGACCACGACGGTGGCCAGCTCGGCGGCGGGCCTGAGCGTGTAGGCCCTGCCGGCCGGGGAGGTGAAGTCGATCCGGCCCTCGAAGGCGTCGATCAGGTTGAGCTGACCGCCGACGACGTTCTCCCAGGTCGGGGAGGTGGCGTCCTCGAAGTCGGCGAGCCAGACCCGGGCGCCCGAGTTGAGCGCGTTGATCACCATCTTGCGGTCGGTGGGGCCGGTGATCTCGACCCGCCGGTCCTGGAGCGCCCGGGGCGCCTCGGCGACCTTCCAGTCGCCGGCGCGGACGGCGGCCGTCTCCGGGAGGAAGTCCAGGGTGCCGGTGCGGGCGATCTCGGCACGGCGCGTGCGGCGGCGGGCGAGCAGCTCGCGACGGCGGTCCTCGAACGCGCGGTGCAGGCCGACGACGAAGGCGACCGCCTCCGGAGTGAGCACCTCCTCGGCCCGGTGGACGCGCGGACCGGCGACAGTGACGACCGGAGCGGCGGGAGAGGCGCCGGGTCCCTGATCTGTAGCCATGAGCAGGACACTCCTAAGACAGTTGATCCTTGAGACGGTTGATCGGCAGGTGATCCGAACCCCGGCAAGCGGAGGACTTGATTCTGTAAGGTGGAGACTAGTTTCCGCGATACAGAATTTCAACGGTTTGTTGAGGAGATCGCCGAGACTGTACCCCTCCCCCGACAGCGAAGGAAACGCCGGTGGCCCCGACCTCCGACAGCCCGTCCGACAGAGCCTCCGACCGGGCCCCGGCCCCGGCCCCGGAGCGCGCCACCGGCGGCGTGCAGTCCGTCGAGCGCGCCTTCCACCTGCTGGAGGCACTGGCCGACTCCGGCGGCGTGGCGACGCTCAGCGAACTCTCCGCCTCCTCCGGTCTGCCCATGCCCACCATCCACCGCCTGGTTCGTACCCTCGTACAGCAGGGCTATGTCCGCCAGGACACGGCGCGCCGCTACACCCTCGGCCCGCGGCTCATCCGGCTCGGCGAGACCGCCGGGCGGCTGCTCGGCAGCTGGGCCCGTCCCTACCTGGCCGAGCTGATGGAGGCCACCGGCGAGACGGCCAACCTGGCCGTGCTGGAGGGCGGCGAGGTGGTGTACGTCGGGCAGGTGCAGTCGCGGCGCTCGATGCGGATGTTCACCGAGGTCGGCCGCCGGGTGCAGCCGCACTGCACCGGGGTCGGCAAGGCGCTGCTGGCACAGCTGCCCGAGGAGGAGGCGCGCGCCGTCCTGGGCCCCAACCCGCTGGCCGCCCACACCCCGCACACCGTGACCGACCCGCAGGAGCTGATCCGCCAGCTCGCCGAGGCGCGCGAGCGCGGTTACGTGGTGGACGACCAGGAGCAGGAGATCGGGGTGCGCTGCATCGCGCTCGCCGTCCCCGGCGCGCCCACGCCGACGGCGCTCTCGGTCTCCGGACCGGAGGCCCGGGTCCGGGCGCTGGAGGAGCAGGCCGGATCCGCCTCGCTGGTGCCGGTGATGCACGAGATCGCGGCCCGGCTGGGACAGGTCCTGGCCCCCTGACACCGCCCCGCCGGAGGCCCGGCCAAGGCGCTGTCGGAGGCAGTGCCGGAGGCCGACCGTGCGGGACGTCGGAGCCGCCGCCCTCCCCTGCCCGGGTTCGCCCGCCCGGGCGACCCGAGGGCGGGTTGGCCCGGCCGCGGCGGACGGGTCGGTCACTGTGGATCGGGACGTGCCCGCGACGGCGCGGGGCGCACGAACGCAGAGGCAGGGTGAGCGGCGATGTCGCGCAGAGGGTCCGTACGGGGTTTCCTCGGAAGGTCGCTGACGGTGGGGTCCGCGCTGGTGGCGCTGGCCGCCGGACCGGCGTGGGCGTGTCCCGACGCCGACGCGACGGCGGGCACCGACCCGGGCAAGGAGAGCGCGGCGACGGCACCCGCGGCGCCCGCGACGCCCGCCGTCTCCGACTCGGACCTGGCGGTGGTCCGGCTGGACCCGGACGCCGCCGCGCCCGGCGGCACCACCACGGTGCACGCCTTCATCAGCAACACCGGCCCGGAGCGGACGGCCTCCGCGTTCACCGTCGTCGTCACCCTGCCGGAGGGGGTGACGGCCGAGGGGCCGTTCTTCCCGGAGAACTGCTACGAGTTCCAGAACGGCCACCGGGTGCGCTGCACCTTCCCGGCCGGGCTGGGGGTGTACCGCAGCGCGACCGCCCTGATCCCGGTCAGGCTCGCCACGACCGTCCCCCTCGGCAACCTGGAGGGCGGCTACGTCGCGGTGCGCGGCGACGACGACCACAACGAGGCCAACAACCGGCAGCCGTTCGCGATCGAGGTCGTGCAGACCGCCTGAGACCGCCCGCTCCTCCGGGAGCGGACGGTCTCGGGGCCGGTCCTAGCGGTAGACCCGGACGTAGTCCGCGGCGAAGGTGATCGGCGCGGTGCCCTGGGGCGCGGGGTGGTACTGCCCCGCGCTCAGGGACAGGTTGAGGATCAGGTACGCGGACCAGGTGGTGCCGACGCCCTTGCCGTCCGAGAAGACCTTGACCCCGTTGACGTACCAGTCGACGGAGGTGGCGCCGTAGTGGGTGCCGATGGTCACCCAGCCGTCCTTGGCTATCGCCTTGGCGTCCGTGTAGTACAGGTGACCCGGCTTGACGTGGTTGGTCAGCTCCAGCAGGTTCGGGTTGTCGGGGTGGTACTCGAAGGTGTCGATCTCCCCGTTGCCGTTCTTCCAGGTCCACAGCGCCGGCCAGGCGCCGGTGCCGGCCGGGAGCTTGACCCGGGTCTCGGCGTAGTCGCCGGTCTTCACCTGGAAGCCCTCACCGGAGTACTCGGTGGTGAGCAGCCCGGTGTCCCAGGACTGCTTGCCGTTCTCCAGCTTGTTGGCGCCCGGCCTGGCGGTGAACGTGGCGGCGCCGCCGCCGACGGTGACGTTGTTCTTGTTCAGCCAGTCGAGCTTGTTGTCGTCGGGGTTGTGGTTGCCGTAGCGGTAGGCGCTGCTGCGGTCGCCGGTCCAGCGGGAGCCGTAGGCGATCGGGCCGCTGAACTCGTCGGACCAGGTGAGCTTCTTGCCCGCGACGGGGGCACCGGTGGCGGGGGGCGTCGTCGGGCTCGTGGTGGGGGGCGTGGTGGGGGGCGTCGTCGGCGACGGGGTGGGGGTCGGGCTCGGCGTGGCGGTGGCGGAGACCACCAGCTGCCGGGAGGGCAGGTTGTGCCAGGCACCACCGAGGTCCTGCCAGAAACCGAACTGGGTGTAGGTGCCGGCCGCCAGGGTGCGCGCACCGGTGGTGATCGACAGGCCGCTCGGGCAGATCTGCGCGTTGCTGACGTTGCCGGGGAAGTCGAGGTTGCGGCCGGCCGCGTCGCGGATGCCGACGCCGACGGTCTTGGCGGTGAAGCAGGCCGAGGAGTGGACGGCCAGCGAGGCGGTCGAGGCCTTGCCGGCGACCATGGTCGCCGGGGTGAGGGCGTCCTGGGTGACGGTGGGCGCGGTGACGGCCTGGGCTCCGGTGAGGGCCGGGACGCCGAGCAGGCCGGCGCCGGTGACGGCGAGCACTCCGGTGGCGGCGAGGGCGGCGGTGCGGCGCCGGTGGGTGGGGCGGGCGTGGCGGGGCGCGTGGCGCCGGGCAGGCCGGTGCGGGGCAGGGGGCATGGCTGGGTCCTCTACGACGCCTGCGAGGTGAGCTGTCGGGTTCGGGCTGAGGTTGCCCGGCCGCCCGGGGAGCGGCTTCACCCCTAGCCGCGGTCCGGGCGCGGAGGCGCACGGACCGGGCACTGACCTTGGGTCCCCCGCTCCCGTCCGCTGTGGTGCTCGGGTGCCGACCGGCGGGTGGACAGGACTCGGCGTCCCGACGGCGGGAGTCCGCGACAGCGGACGCCCCTGCAGGCTAGGCAGGCCGCCGGGGACCGGACAACCTCGCACGGACGGTTGTCGCGCAGGTCACAGACCCGGCGTCCGCGGATGATCAACGCGCCTGCGGAGTTGATCAGTTGGGAGGAAGCTACGGATCAGGCCCCGGCCGGGACCCTCCGGTCCGGGGCGGCACCGGCGCCGCGCTCCCGAGGAGCACCGCGGCCCGGTCGAGGAGGGCCGCCCGGAAGGACCGCCCGGGAGGGCAGGTTCCCCGACCGGTGGCGGGGCGGAGCGGGAGGCGGCCGGCAGGAGGGCGCGGCAGGAGGACGTCCGGTGCGGGGCCCGGCCCGTCGGCCCCGGCCCCGTGCCCGAGTACGCCGCGAAAGACGGGGCGGTCGGATAGGTTGGGGATCCAACCGCGCCGGAACCGTCCGGACCGCACCGGGAACCGCATGAGAGACGAGGACCAGCCCCACCATGACCGCCCCCCTGCCCGGCTTCGCCGGCCGCACCTTCCTGTTCCAGGTCGACAACGGCGCAGCCTTCCGCAACGCCTACTCGGCCGACGGCAAGCGGCTGCGCTGGGAGGGCCTCGGTGAGTCGGCCGGCCAGTGGGAGGACGTCGCCCTGCACGTCGCCGAGGTCGGTCCGCAGCTGTACTTCGTCAGCTGGACCGAACAGAGCGGCATCACCGTCAGTCACGTCATGGACCTGGGCCGGATGACGGTCCGCGCGTTCTGGACGTACGAGGGCGAGGGCGGCCGGGTCGGCGAGCTGCACACCGGCACGCTGCAGTCCGTGGCCTGACGGCCGCCTGTCGGCCCCGGGCCACCGGGGACGTGCCGGCCGTCCTGGCCGCCTGCCGATCGGGCCCGGTGGTCAGACCGTCCGGCCGGGAACCACCAGGTGCTGCGAGATCCACTCCAGCGAGGACGGGAGCAGCCTGCTCCAGGTCTCGAAGTTGTGGCCGCCCGTCTCCAGCATGCTGTAGGAGACCTTCATCGGGCTGCGCGTCGCGGCCACGAACGCCTCGGTCTCGCGACGGTAGTCGCCGTCGCCCTCCTTGGTGCCGGCCAGCAGCACGGCCACCTCGGGCTGCGGCAGGTTCTTGAGGCGCCACATCAGGTCGGCCTCGTTGCGGCGCTGCTCGCTGCCCTTGAAGAGGTCACCGGTGGTCGGGTCCTCGGCGGCCCGGTAGTAGCCGGAGAGCGAGACGGCGGTCGGGTAGACCTCCGGGTGGCGCATGGCGAGCTTGAGCGCGCAGTAGCCGCCCGTCGAGTTCCCCATGAACGCCCACGCCCGCGGATCGCCGGAGACCCGGTAGGTCGCCTGGATCGCCGAGGGCACGTCCTTGGTGAAGTACGTCTCGGACTGCGGGCCGCCCGGGACGTCCTCGCACTCGGTGTCCTGCGGCAGGGCCGGCGAGGGACGCACCAGCACCAGGACGGTCGGCTGCATCCGGCCCTCCTGGAGCAGCTTGAGCGCCGCGCCCGGGTAGTTCAGCCGGGTCACGAGGTTCTTGGCGATGCCGGGGAAGCCGGTGCTGACGACCAGCGCCGGGAACTGCTTCTGCTCGTACTCCGGCTGGAAGTACTGCGGCGGCAGGTAGACGTAGCCCTCGGTGGAGAGCCGGGTGGTGGCACCGTCGATGCGGATCTCACGGATCTCGCCGGACTGCTCGGGGTCACGGCCCAGTGCCCCGCCGCCCTTGACCTCGGCGTGCCCGATGGTCTCGACGCGCAGCCGGCCGGAGGCGTCCGCCTTGTTGTGGATGACCACCGGACCGCTGTCGCCGGTGCCCAGCAGGTCGTCCCAACTGCTGTAGAAGGCGAAGTAGTTGTTGGCGACCAGGCCGAGCGCGGCGAGCACGGTGAGCTGCGTCGCGCACAGCGCGCCGATCCGGCCGAGCACCGCCTGCCAGGTCCGCTTCGACAGTCTCGGCCACAGCCAGACCGTCCCGGCCATCGCCGCGACGGCGATCAGGACGGTCAGTGCCAGCACCTTGTGGCTCGTCAGACCCATGTCTTGTTTGCTCCCACGCCTCGTACTCCCCCGCCCCCGGGGGAAGGACACCCGGGAGGGCCGCCCCGGTTCCCCGTTCACAACGGGGGCCGTCGCCGGGGCGCGACCACCCACCCTAGCGGTCCGAAGCGGTGCCCCGGACCCGCCGACCAGCGGTCATCGCCTCGGTCTCCGGGAGGAGACGCCCGCCGCGCGTACGGGCCGGCCTCGCGCGGGAGGGCCCGGCGAAGCACGCTCCGGACCACGGGAAGGGCGAGGGCGCGGTGGGGCGAGGGCCTCCCGCACGGCGCCGGGACCACGCTCGGACGGCGCCGGGAAGTCCGGGCCGGTTGTTCCGCCTGGGCCCGCGTCAGCTGACGCGGGCCCAGAGACCGAGGCCCGCGGTGAGCTCGTGCATGCAGCGGGCGCCGAGCTCCCGGGGCGATCCGGGGCCGGTGGCCGCGGCCCCGGAGACGGCCCACTGCTCCAGGGCGACCCGGATGGCGGTGGTGGCCGCCGCGGCGGCGAGCCGGATCTCCAGCACGTCGGTGCCCTGCGGACAGCGGGCGGCGATCGCCAGGTGCAACCGCTGCTCGGAGTCGGCGTGCACCCGCTGCCACACCGAGGCGAGGCGGGGGTCGCGGAGCAGGTCGCGGGTCCACTGCATGGCCTCGACGGCGTCGTCGTCGGGCGGCGTCAGCGACTCGGCCGCCGAACGTTCCAGGGCCTCGCGCACCGGCAGGCCGGCCGAACCCTCGGCGAAGAGCCGCACCCAGCGCTCGCCGCCCGCCGCGAGCAGCGGGGCGACGGCGTCCTCCTTCTCCGAGAAGTAGCGGTAGAAGGTGCGCAGCGAGATGCCCGAGGCCTGGGCGATCTCCTCCGCGGTGGTCGCCTCGGCCCCGCGGGCGGCGAAGAGCGCCGCGGCGGCGCGGGCGATCTCCAGCCGGGTGCTCTCGCGGCGGCGCTGGTTGAGGGTGGGGCGTCCGGTCACGGGGTCAGGCTACGCGGACGGCGGGCCCGGTGACACGTTGCGCCGCCCTGGCACGGGAAGACGGCAGGGCGTGGCCGGTCGATGTGACGCGAGGAGCACAGGTGACGCGTCACGCCTTTTTGGCACGACGTGCCACATGGGCGTACGGTGCCAGTGAGGTCGCGAGACCACGAACGGAACGGAGTACCACCATGGAGCGCTTCAACGGACGGAACGTCCTGGTCACCGGCGGCGGCTCGGGCATCGGACAGGCCACCGTGCACCGGATCCTGGCCGAGGGCGGGCGGGTCGTCGCCGCCGACGTCAACGGGACCGGCCTCGGGGCCACCCTGGAGCGGGCGACCGCCGACGGCACCGCCGACCGCCTCACCACCGTGGTCCTGGACGTGTCGGACGAGACCGCCGTCCGGACGGGCGTCGCCGAGGCGGTGGCAGGACTCGGCGGGCTCGACGTCCTGGTGAACGCCGCCGGCATCCTGCGCTCCTCGCACACCCACGAGACCAGCCTGGAGTTCTGGAACAAGCTGGTCGCGGTCAACCTGACCGGCACCTTCCTGATGACCCGCGAGGCCCTGCCCGCCCTGCTCGCGGGCGGCCGGGGCGTGGTGGTGAACTTCAGCTCCACCTCCGCGACCTTCGCCCACCCCTACATGGCCGCCTACGCGGCGACCAAGGGCGGCATCCAGTCCTTCACGCACGCGATCGCCGCCGAATACGCCAAGCAGGGCCTGCGTGCGGTCTGCGTCGCACCCGGCAGCATCGACAGCGGCATGACCCACGACCCGGGGCTGCCCGCGGACGCCGACCTCGGCCTGCTGGCCAAGCTCTCCCCCGCCCTCGGCCAGGGCTTCGCCGGACCGGAGACGGTCGCGGGCGTGATCGCCATGCTCGCCTCGGAGGACGGCGCGTTCGTCACCGGGACGGAGATCCGGATCGACGGCGGCACCCACATGTGAGGCGTGGCGCCGCCTGGGGCCCGCCCGCACCGACCGCCCGCGTCGGCCGGGCGGGCCCTCCGGTCGCTCAGGCCGCTCCGGTCGCTCAGGCCGGCCGGCCCGGCCCGAGCCACTCGGCGGCGAAGGCCCGCGCCGGGTTGGCGGTGAGAAGCCGGTGCGGAAGATCGGGGCCGAACGCCCGGGAGAGCCGCGGCGCCAGGGCCGTGAGCAGGTGTGCGGGACCAGGGGCGCGGCGGGCCGAGCGGGTGGTGGTGTCACCACCGAGGAGCAGCCGGTCGCCGTGGCCCGCCTCCACCACCGCGGCGACGGTGTCGAAGAGGTGGTGGTCGGTCGCGTGGTGGGCACGGGAGGGACCGTCCAGGGCGAGGTACGCGCCGGACGCGGCGAGCTCCCGGTGCAGCCGCAGGTCGGGGTGGCGGTTGAGGTGGCCGAGGATCACCCGCTGCGGCCGGACGCCGTGGCGACCGCAGAGCAGATCGAGGACCTCGGGTGCGGCGGTGCCGAGTTCGTGGTGGACGGCGATCGGCGCGCCGGTGGCGTGGTGCGCCTCGGCGGCTGCCGCCATGACCCGGCGGGTGTGCGGGCCGAGCCCGTGGTACTCCCCCGCCACCTTGATCAACCCGGCCCGGACCCCCTCGGGGGCACCCCGCAGTCCGACGGTGAGCTCGGCGACGAACAGCCCCGCGAGCCCGTCGTAGCGCCGTTCCAGTTCCGCCGGGTCGTAGTGGACGGCCTGGTGGAGGCCGGTCGCGGCGACCAGGTGGACGCCGGTCGCCCGGGAGAGGGCGGCGAGCTCCTCGGCCCGCCGCCCCATGCCGAACGGGGTCCACTGGACCAGCGCCCGCCCGCCGGCCGCGGTGAAGTCGCGCAGGACCGCTTCGGCGGCGGTGGGGTCGTCGAGCTCCTCGCCGGGAAGCAGCGGGCTGCGCAGGAAGAGGTGGTCGTGCGCGTCGCAGACACCGAGGTCGACGGGGTCGAGGTCGCCGAGGACGGTGCGGACCGAAGGGCGCGTGGTGCTCACGGCGCCCCGGCCCCCGCGGCGGCGGCGTCGTCCGCCTCGGCGAAGGTCGCGGCCGCGACGCGCAGCCCGGCCAGGGCCTTGGGGACACCGACGTAGGGCGCGAGGTGGACCAGGACCTCGGTGATCTCCTCCCTGGTCAGACCGATCCGCAGGCTGTTGCGGACGTGGTCGGCCAGTTGCGGTTCCACTCCGCCGAGGGCGGTGAGGGCGGCCAGATTGGCGACCTGGCGGTCCCGCAGGGCGAGCCCCGGGCGCTGGTAGGTGCCGCCGAACAGGGTGGTCACGATCCAGTCGGGGAAGCCGGGCGCGAGTTCGTCGAGCGGGCCGAGGGTGCCGGTCCGGGTCCGCGGGTCGGCCAGCCGGTCCAGCAGGGCGTAGCCGGCGGCGCGGTCGAACGGGGCGGGAACGAGGCCGGCGGCGGTGACGTCGGCCGGGACGGAGCCGGTGGCGGTGGGGCCGGTGGCGGTGAGGCCGGTGGCGGTGTGGCCGGTGGCGGCAGGGCCGGTGGCGGCGGGATCGGCGAGGTCCATCGGGAAGGGCGGTCCTTTCACCAGTGGCGGCCGACGGGCAGCCGGTCGAGTTCGGGGCTGGACAGGTGGTGCACGCGGTAGCGGGTGCCGGGCGCGTCCTCGGGGGCGGCGCGGAGCCAGAGGGCGATGTGCAGCAGTTCCCACCGCCCCGGGTCCACGGCGACGGCCGCCGTGTGCAGGTCGGGGTGGTCGGGCAGTTCGGCGAGCGCCCGTTCGACGGCCTCGGCGGGGTCGGCGTCCTCGGGGAGCCGGTAGAGGCGGCGGGTGGCGGCGGCCGGGGTGCCCGGCGCGCCGCCCCGGCGCAGGCCCGCGCCCAGCCAGTGCCGGACGGCGGGCCGACCGAAGTCGGCGCTCAGCCCTCGGAATCCCGGGCCCCAGAGGAAGCCGTTCATGCCTTCGGCCGTGCGCCAGAGGTAGAACGGCGCGTACTGGTTGACGGGCGACCCGTCGAGGCCGCGCTCGCGGACCAGATAGGCCTTGAGTCCGAGACCGGGGTGGCCGTCGAGGAGGTGTCCCCTGGTGGCGATCCGCCGGTGGACGACCGTCATGTCGTAGTCGGCGGGGAGGGTGATCTCGTACTGCATGGCGTGCACGGGCGGACTCCCCGGGGGTCGGCGGAACGCGGGCGGGTGCGACGCGGGCGGGACGGCGGTCCTGCGGCCCCGTTCAGCCGGCCCGGTGCGCGGCGAGCAAGGCGGTGACACCGCGCACGGCCCGCTCGAACGGTTCGGCGCTCTCGGCGGCGCGGGCGAGGACGTAGCCGCCCTGGACGACGGCGACCACGGCGGCGGCGAGGTCGGCCGGGTCGGCGGCGGAGCGGAGCTCGCCGGTCGCCTGCCCCTCGGCGACGACCTCCGCGATCCGGCCGCGCAGCCAGGTGAAGGTCTCCTCGACGGGGGCGCGCAGCCGCGGGTCGGCGACCACCTCCGGGTCCTGGGCCATCCGGCCGATCCGGCAGCCGCGCAGGACGTCGCGCTCGCGGTTCAGGTAGGCGGCGATCCGGTCGCACGCGGTGCCGGGAGCCGCCAGGTCGGCCTCGGCGACGGCGCGCATCTGCTCGGCGCTGCGGCGCAGGGCGGCGGCCGCGAGGTCGGGCTTGCCGTCGAAGTGGTGGTACATGCTGCCCTGGCCGACGCCGGCGCGCTGCTGGATGGCCTTCGGGCTGGTGCCGACGTAGCCGCGCTCCCAGAGGAGCTCCTGGGTGCTCTCGACGAGACGGTCCTGGGTTGCCATGACGATCACGGTACCCACCGGCGGGCGCGATGTACATACCAGTAGGTACAGAACCCTCGGGAGGCCCGAAGGCCCGGAGACGCCCACGGGCCGTGGGCCGCCCCCCGGCGGTCCACGGCCCTGCGAGATCGTCGTCCCCGGCGGGGCCGGGCGGCATTCACCGCAGGACGGTGGCGCGCATCACTCCGCACACCGCCGGGCGTCACGGAGCGTCACGCCTGCGGCCGGACGGACGGCAGCTCGCGCCGGATCACGGGGGCGACCTCGCTCGCGAACAGCTCCAGCTGCTCGTGCTGGACGTCTTCGGTGAGCGCGTCCACCCCGATCCCGACCACCTCGTTGCCGAAGGCCTCGTGGTAGCGGTGGATCTTCTCGATCACCTGCTGCGGGCTGCCGACCAGCGCCGAACCGCGCTCCAGCGCGTCCTCCAGCGACTCGAACGGCGACTTGTTGTGCCGGCCCGCCGCCGAGTCGAACAGGGCGTCCCAGTACGGGCGGAACCCCTCCACCGCGTCCTGCGACCGCTCGGCGATGAACAGCCCGCCGAACCCGGTCCCCACCCGGGCGTCCTCGGGGGCGCGGCCGTAGTGCTCCCAGCGCTCGCGGTAGTGGTCGACCAGCGCCTTGTACTTCGGCAGCGGGTGGAACGCGTTCGCGGAGAACAGCGGGTCGCCGTAGCGGGCCGCGAGCTCGGTGGACAGCGTGCTGGTGGCGCTGCCGTGCCAGACCGGGATCGGGGTCTGGTAGGGGCGCGGCCAGGTCGTGACCTCCTTCAGCGCCGGCCGGGTGGTGCCCTCCCAGCTGACCCCCTCCTCCCGCCAGAGCCTGCGCAGCAGGCCGTAGTTCTCGGCCAGCGCGTCCCACTGGCGGTCCTCCGGCAGGCCGAACAGGTCGAAGTGGCGCGGGTCGTTGCCCTTGCCGATGATCAGTTCGAGCCGCCCCCCGGAGAGCTGGTCGACCAGCGCGTAGTCCTCCGCGACCCGCACCGGGTCGAGGACGGAGAGCACCGTGACGGTGGTGAACAGCCTGATGGTCAAGGTGCGGGCGGCGATGGCGCTCAGCAGCACGGGCGGCGCCGGGGAGAGGAACGGCTCACCGTGCCGCTCCCCCACCCCGTAGCCGTCGAAGCCGAGCCGCTCGGCGGTGACGGCCTGGTCGATGACGTTGTGCAGCTTCTCGGACGGGGTGCGCTGCACGCCGGTGACGGGGTCGGGCCCGTTGGACACGAGGGACGAGACGGTGAACCGCACGACGGTCTCCTTGTTGACGTTCGATGGGGTGCCCGTCGGGACCGCCCGGGAGCGCCGCCGGACTCCGGGCTCCGGGGTCCGGGCTCCGGGCTCCGAGGTCCGGAGGGCCGGGGATCCGGCGACGCTCAGGAGGTGCGCGGGGCCCGGGACACCGGCGGCGTCGGCACCGGTGGGTTCACCGGGGCCGGAGCCGGGACGGGGGTCGGGGGCGGGGTCGGACGGCGGCCGGGGTGCGGCTCGACGGGGCCGGACGGCCGGCGCGGCAGCCCGGCGCAGCGCACCACGGACGGTCGCTCACGCCGGGGCAGCACCGGGAAGGGGGTCACGCCGGAAGCCGGAGCTCCGGCCGGCTCAGCGCGAGGTGCTGCGGGAACGACAACAGCGAAGGAGGGTGGTACGAACGGACATCCGGCTCCCCCTTCGTCTCGCACACACACGATCCACCGCGAGCATAGGCACCGGTCAGGAGCGAGGCAAGGGTCGCCGGGCGAGCAGCGCCACGGGCTCGGCAAGTCCCTCGGCCGAACGCCCCCGGCCTGGCAGGATGTCCGGCATGAGCTACCTCGCCGCGGATGACCGCTATGCCTCGATGACCTACCGCCGGGCCGGCCGCAGTGGCGTGCTGCTGCCGGCCGTCTCCCTGGGCCTGTGGCACAACTTCGGTGACGCCCAGCCACTGGACGTCCAGCGGGCGGTGCTGCGCCGCGCCTTCGACCGGGGCATCACCCACTTCGACCTGGCGAACAACTACGGCCCGCCGTACGGCAGTGCCGAGCGCAACTTCGGCCACCTGTTCGCGCAGGACTTCCGCCCGTACCGGGACGAGCTCTTCATCGCCTCCAAGGCGGGCTACGACATGTGGCCCGGCCCGTACGGCGAGGGCGGCAACCGCAAGTACCTGCTGGCCAGCCTCGACCAGTCGCTGGACCGGATGGGCCTGGACTACGTGGACGTCTTCTACTCGCACCGCTACGACCCGGACACCCCGCTGGAAGAGACGATGGGCGCGCTGGCCTCGGCCGTCCGGGCGGGCAAGGCCCTGTACGCGAGCATCTCCAACTACCCGGCGGAGCAGCACCGGGAGGCGGTGGCGATCCTGCGCGACCTGGGCACGCCGGTGCTCCTGAACCAGTGCCCGTACTCGATCCTCAACCGGTCGGTGGAGGACGGGGTACTGAACGCGGTCGGCGACACCCAGACCAGTCTGATCGCCTACTCCCCGCTCGCCCAGGGTCTTCTGACGGACCGCTACCTGTCGGGCGAGGTGCCGTCCGGTTCGCGGATGTCGGTCGGGCACTTCCTGAAGGAGGAGGCGCTCACCGGGCGGAAGCTGGAGCAGTTGCGGGCGCTGAACAAGGTCGCGGAGCGGCGCGGCCAGACGCTGGCGCAGCTGGCGCTGTCATGGGTGCTGAAGGACCCGCGGGTGGTCTCGGTGATCATCGGGGCCAGCAGCGTGGCGCAGCTGGACCAGAACATCGACGCGCTGGCCGGCGGTCCGCTGACGGCCGAGGAGCTGGCGGAGATCGACTCGCTGAGCGGCTGAACGGCCGAGGAGTCGAGCGGCTGAGCGGTCGGGCGGCGGCAGGCGACGCGCCCGCCGTGGCGCCCGACAGCGGCACCCGGTCGGTCACTGGTGCGTGACCGACCGGGTGCCGCTGTCGTTGGACCGTCCGTACGCGACCGTCGAGACACCCGGGAGCCACCGTGCGGACCTACCTGCTCAGGGCCGTCGTCCGTTTCGCCCGCCAGTTGGCGCTGACCTCACCGGTTCCGTTCCCCCTCGGACCGGGCGCGCTACCGCCGGTTGACACCCAGGGCCGGTAGCACCGTCTCGGCGACCCGGTGGGCCTCCTCCAGCAGTGGATTGCCGGAGAGGATGAAGGTGTCCACCCCGAGCGACTCGAACTCCTGGAGCCGTTCGACCACCTGGGCCGTCGATCCGACGACCGCCGTCCCCGGGCCGGGACGGAACAGGCTCATCCCCGGCCAGAGGTTGGGGTAGACCTCCAACTCCCGCGCCCGCGCCGGGACCTTGCCGCCGTGCTGGCGGAACTGCCGCTGCCAGCCGACCCCGTCCTCGCCCCGCGCGTCGCCGAGCTGGCGGGCGTAGGTGGCCTCGCCGGTGACGTCGAGCAGCCGGTCCGCGGCGGCCCAGGCCTCGTCCTCCGTGTCACGGACGATCAGGTGCAGCCGCAGCCCGATCCGCAGCGTCCGCCCGTGTGCGGCGGCGCGCTCGCGGACCAGGTCGAGCTTCTCCTTGAGGAGGTGCGGCGGTTCGCCCCAGGTCAGGTAGACGTCCACGTGTTCCGCGGCCATCTCGATGCCGGGCGCCGAACTGCCGCCGAACCAGAGCGGGATGCCGCCCGGCTGGACGGGGGTCAGCTCGCGCAGGCTCGCACCGGCGTTCTTCAGGTCGTAGAACTCGCCCTTGTGGTCGAAGACCTCGCCGGCGGTGAGCCGCTTGACGATCGACCAGTACTCCGCGCTGAGCCGGTAGCGGTCGTCGTGCTCGACGTGCAGGCCGTACTCGCGCAGCTGGGCGGTGGACCCGTTGACCACGTTGAAGCGCAGCCGCCCGCCGTGCAGGTGGTCGAAGCTGAGCGCCATCTTGGCCAGTAGGGTCGGCGACACCAGCCCGGGGTGAACGGCCAGCAGGGGCTTGAACGCCGGTGTGGTCGCGGCGGCCAGCGCGTTGCCGAGGTCCCAGACGTCGTAGAGGTCGGTCGCCAGCAGCGCGCCGGTGTAGCCCAACCGCTCCACGCTGCCGGCGAGTTGCTGGAGGTAGCGGAGGTCGACCGGGCGCCGGCCGGCCGGCTCCCACGGGTAGTGGCCCTCGCGCGGGATGATGTACCAGAGGAACTCGGAGGCCATCGGTCAGACCGCCTTGGCGAGCGCGGCGGCCACCGGGGCCTCCAGAGCGGGAAGGTGGGCGTCGGCGACGGTCACCGCACGGTCGATGAAGCCGACGCCGTGGAAGATGTCGGCCGCCTCCTGCTGCTCGGTGACGAATCCGGCGGTGGCGGGCTCAAGCCGCCACGGCAGCACGGCCAGCGCCGCCTCCCAGTCCTCGGCGCTCCCGCCCAGGTCCTCGGCGGCGATCGCGGCCGCCTCCGGCAGGTGGGCGGCCACCCAGGCGTCCGCACGGCTCAGGGCGGCACCGATCGCGGCGACCACCTCGGGGCGGTCGGTGGCGAAGTCCCGGCGGGTGAAGAAGACCGAACGGTCGGTGATGACGTCGCCGGTGCGGATCAGCTCGCGGAACCCCCCGGTGCGGCGGGCGGCGGCCAGCTCGGCGCCCTGGGCGATCCAGCCGGCGATCTCGCCGTCGCGCAGCCGGCGCGCCTGGTCCTCGCCCGCAGCCGGGCGGACCGCGGTGATGTCGGTCGCGTAGGAGAGGCCCTCGGCGTGCAGGGCCTTCGCCAGCAGGTGGGTCTGCCAGGAACCGATGCCGAGGACGACGGTGCCGCCCCGAAGGTCACCGACGGTGTGCACCGGCCCGTCGGCGCGCACCAGGAGTGCGCCGTGGTCCGGGCGGGGCGCCGAGACCGCCGCGTACACCAGGTCGTGGCCGGCGGCCTGGGCGGTGACCGGCGGGGTGGAGCCGGTGCCGCCGAAGTCGATGGTGCCGTCGGCCAGCAGGGCGCCGGTGCGGGTGCCGTCGGCGTAGTGGTGGAACGCGCCGGTCTCACCGAGCGGGGCCAACTCCTGCTCCAGGTAGTCCAGTCGGGACAGGTAGTAGAGGGAGGGGTTGCTGGCGTGGACGCCGAGGGTGATGGCCATGGGGATCAGCTCCTGTGGTGCGGGCGGTGCGGGCGGGTGGTCCGGGCGGGGCGGGGCGAGCGGTGCGGGGCGGGCGTGACGGGTGGGTGCTCAGTGCACGCCCAGGTCGGCCAGCAGGCCCCGCCGCAGCTCGGCGAAGGCCGGATCGGCCGGGTCGCGCGGGTGCTCGACGGCGACCCGCTCGTCGCGGACGAGCTTGCCGTCGCGGAGCACGGCGACCCGGTCGGCCAGCCGGACGGCCTCGTCGACGTCGTGGGTGACCAGCAGGACCGCGGGGCGGTGACGGCGGACCAGGTCGCCCACCAGGTCCTGCATGCGCAGCCGGGTGAGGGCGTCCAGGGCGGCGAACGGCTCGTCCAGCAGGAGGAGCTGGGGCTCGCGGACCAGGGCGCGGGCGAGCGCGACCCGCTGCGCCTCACCCCCGGAGAGGGTGGCCGGCCAGGCGTCGGCGTGCCGCTCCAGGCCGACCTCGGCGAGCGCCTTCAGGCCGGTCTCCCGGGTGGCGGCCCCCCGTGGCAGGCCGACGGTGACATTGGCGAGCACCCGCTGCGAGGGCACCAGGCGGGGCTCCTGGAAGACCACCGTCCGGACCTGCGGGACGAGCACCGTTCCGGCGTCGGACCGGTCCAGAGCACCGAGGATGCGGAGCAGGGTGGTCTTGCCGGTGCCGCTCGCGCCGAGCAGGGCGACGAACTCGCCGCGGGCGATGTCGAGATCGACCCCGTCGAGGACGGCCCGGGTGCCGAACACCCGGCGCAGGCCCCGGAGGTGGACGGCCGGGGTCTCGGCGGGTGCGGGCCCGTCGGCCGGGGCGCTCCCCGGGGTCGGGGCGGTGCGGGTGGTGGGGACGGTCGGGGTGCTCATCGGCCGGCTCCTTGGGTGGCCTTGCGCCAGGGCATCAGGTATCGCTCCAGGAGGCGGACGACGCCGTCGGCGGTGAGCCCCAGCAGTCCGTAGATCAGGATGCACACGGCGAGGACGTCGGTGCGGGAGTAGTTCTGCGCCTGGGCCATCAGGTAGCCGATGCCCTCCGTCGAGTTGATCTCCTCGGCGGCGATCAGCGCGATCACGCTGAGGGTCATGGAGAGCCTCAGCCCGGAGAGGAGTGAGGGCAGCGCGCCGGGCAGGACGACGGTGCGGACGATCGCCCAGCGGCCGAGGCCGAAGCTGCGCATCGCCTCGATCAGCTTGCGGTCGCTGTTGCGGACCCCGCCGGAGGTCGACACGTACATCGGGAAGCTGGTGGCGACACCGATCAGCGCCACCTTGGCGGTCTCGGTGATGCCGAACCAGACCATGAACAGGGGCACCAGGGCGAGGAAGGGAACGGTGCGCAGGACCTGCACCGCCGAGTCGAGCAGTTCCTCGCCGAGCCGGAAGAAGCCGGTGACCACACCGAGCACCAGGCCGACGGTGGCTCCGAAGAGCAGGCCGAGACCGGCCCTGGTGAGCGAGACGGCGAGCGCGTCGGTGAGTTGGCCGTTGCCCCAGAGCTCGCCGACCGCCTCGGCCACCTGGGCGGGTGAGGCGAGCACGTCCTGGGTGAGGGCGCCGGTGGCGGAGGCCAGGGCCCAGCCGCCGAGCAGGGCGACGGGGCCGAGGGTGCGCAGGACCAGGGCGAGGGCGCGGGGGCGCGGGGTCTGGAGGCGGGTGCGCGGCTCGACCAGGCCGGCCGCGCGGGCGGCGGCCGTGCCGGTGCCGGTGCCGTGGTCGGTGCCGGTGCCGGTGCCGGGCCCGCCGCCCTCGGGCCGGCCGTCGACGGCGCCGGCCGGGCCGGAGGCGTTCTTGGCCGTGGCACCGGTCGGCGCCTGGGTGGTGGCGGTCACTTGGCGCCGTCCGCGAGCTTGCTGATGTCGATCAGGTAGGGCTTGACGTCGACCTGCTCCTTGGTGACCTTCTGGTCGGCGAAGAACTTCGCGACGGTCCCGAAGCGGGTGATGTCGGCGTCGCCGATGACGTCGGCGGTGGCTCCCTGCCTGCCGACGTTGACCGCGACCTCCTTCTCCGCGGGGGTGACGGCGGTCGGACCGGAGTCCGTGAAGACGTTGAGGTAGGCGGCCGGGTCGGCCTTCTCCTTGAGACCGTTGTCGTGCAGGTAGGTGTAGAAGGCCTTGACCACCTCGGGGTGCTTGTCGGAGAAGCCGTTGCGGACGGCCCAGACCGCGTAGTTGTCGGAGCCCACCTCCTTGCCGTTGACCAGGAAGTGCGAGCCGGAGTTGGCGATCGACGGGGTGGAGAAGGTGTTCCAGGTGGCCCAGGCGTCGACCTGGCCGGAGTTGAAGACGCCCGAGGTCTGGTCGGCCCGGAGGTAGACCCGCTCGACCTTGTCGGTCGGGACGCCGTTCTTCTCCAGCGCCTTCAGGAGGAGGTACTCGCTGGTGCCGCCCTGGCTGACCGCGACCTTCTTCCCGACCAGGTCCTGCACGGTCTTCACCGGGGAGTCGTTCTTCACCAGGATGCCCTCGCCGACCCCGTCCGGCGCGGTCTGCGCGAACAGCTTGAAGCCGGGCTTCTGGGCCAGTGCGGCGACGGCGGAGGTGATCGAGCCCTGGGCGACGTCGAGCTGGTCGGCGGAGAGCGCCTGGGCCGCGGGGGCGAACGGGCCGGCGCTCCCGGTCCAGGCGACCTTGGCGTGGACGGCGGCGAGCGCCTTGTCCAGCGAGCCGTCCTTCTTCCCCAGGGCGAGGAAGCCGTTGTTGCCCGGGTCGGGTACGCGGAGGACCACCTCGGCCTTGCCGCCGTCGGCGGAGGCCTTGGCCCCGTCGGCGGACGAGCCGCAGGCGGCCAGGGCGGTGGTGGCGAGCAGTGCGGTGGCGGCGAGCGCGAGGCGGGAGGGGTTCACGGGGTCGACTCCTGAGGAGAGCGGGGCTGACGAACGTTCGAAGGCCGTCGGCGGGCGGCCGGGGGAAGGCCGGGGGCGGGACAGCGGGGGGGGAGCGGTGGGGACTGCGGGGCCGGGGTTGACGGACGGCCGGTGGCGGCGGCCGTCAGCCGTCCGCGCCGCGGCGGGCGGCGAGCAGGGCGCGGGCGGCACGGAGCGGTTCGGGATCGGCCCAGGCGCGGACGTCGACCGGGGCCTCCAGGAAGCCGTGCCGGTGGAGGAACCGTTCCTGCTGCTCCAGCAGGCCCAGCCGCTCCTCGGAGAGGTCGAGGTGCAGGGTGCGGTGACTGCCCGGCGCGTACGCGCCGGCCACGCCCTCCTCCCCCGCGCCGGTCTCGGCCTGGAGGATGCGGCCCACCTCGGCGGGGTGCTCGGCGGCCCAGTCGGCGGCCTCCAGCAGCACCGAGAGGAAGCGTGCGACCAGGTCCGGGTGCTTGTCGAGGAGGTCCTGGTGGACGGTGATCGGGCGCGGCGTGCCGTTGTTGACCCGGGCTCGGCGGTCCGGCGCCACGTCCAGGTCGACGGCGACCTCCGCACCGATGCGCCGGGCCGCCTCCACGGCCAGCGCGCCCTTCACGTACACCGCGTCCACGACGCCGTCCCGCAGGGCGGCCAGCTCCGCGGCCCACTGCCCGCCGTCCGGGGCGGCCGGGACGTCCACCCATTCGGCATCGTCCGCGGTGAGTCCGGCGAGCGACAGCGCACCGTGCAGGCCGGAGAGGGCCATCGCCCGCCAGAAATCGATCCCGATCCCATGACGTGGGACGGCCAGGCGTCGGCCGCGCAGCTGCTCCGGGCCTGCGATGCCGCTCCCGGCCCGGACCAGGACGACCTGCCGCTCCTCGATCCAGGTGAGCCCGACCAGCCTGGTCCGCTCGCCGCGCGAACGGGCCCAGAGCGCCGGCACGTTGCCGCCCTCGCGGAACAGACCGGTGAGGGCGTGGGTGTAGTGGTGGTCGGCGGCGACCTCCGGCGGCACGTCCTGGAGCGAGCGGACGGCGATGCCGTCGGCGGCGAACTCCCGGGCGAACCGGCCCTGGTCGGCGGCGATGCCGGTGGCGGTGGGGACGGGGCAGCGGGTGAACCACAGGGTCGGCGGGGCGTCGGCGGCGGACGCCGGCGCGGTGGCGGCGGTCCTGCTGGTGGGGCTGGGCACGGTGGCGGGTTCCTCTGCGACGGGGTGCACGCGGGTGCGGCGGTGCGCGGCACGGGGCGCGCACCGGCCTTGCGGCGGCGGGGCGTAGGCGGTGGGCGCGGACGACGCGTCAGCGACAACAGGCGCAGGAGGCGGGGCACCGGTGGGTCGTCACGGCGCTGCTCCTTCCTGCGGTCCGGCGCGGTGGACGGGGCTCGTCCGGTGCGCTGCGCCGAGCGTTCCACGACGAGGGAGCCAGAGGCAAGCCTTTGCCACATCGTGGGATCACTTGTTCATGAACGGCATCCCATTGCAACGCTGTTGACACAATCCCGCAGCACGGGCTGCCCTAGTCTGGGAGCGACTCCGGTGAACCGGCCGGAGCGCCGGACAGAACGTGAGGTGCCATGGCCGAGGCCGCCACCGCCGTCCAGAGCCCACCGGCCGGCGCCCAGGCCGTGCAGCGGGCCCTCGGCCTGCTGCACTGCTTCCACGACAACGGCCCCGACCTGAGCGCCTCCGACCTGGCCCGCCGGACGGGCCTGTCGGTCTCGACCGCGCACCGGCTGGCCCGCACCCTGGTCAGCGCCGGGTTCCTGGAGCAGGACGAGCAGTCGGCCCGCTACCGGCTCGGTCCGGCCGTCGCCGAACTCGGCCAGCTCTCCTTCCACCAGCGCGGCCTGCACCTGGCAGCGCCCGAGCTGGAGTTGCTCTCCCGGCGCACCGGCGCCACCGCCGACCTGGCGATCCGCAGCGGCCCGCACGCGGTGATCCTGGTCGGCGCGTCCGTCCGCCCGGAGAGCGGGCTCGGACTGCGCCGCCCGCTGCACTCGACGGCCCTGGGCAAGGTCCTGCTGGCCTGGCCGCGCCCGGGCGAGGCCGGGGTGTCGGCGCTCGGCCCGCTGCCGCCGTTCACCGACCGGACCATCACCGAACCGGAGCGGCTGGACGAGGAGTTGGCGAAGGTCCGGTCGGCCGGGTACGCGCTCAACGACGGCGAGTCGGCGGCCGGAGTGCGCACGGCGGCCGTACCGGTGCTGGACGGCACCGGTCACGCCCGGTTCGCGCTGGCCGTCCGCTCGACGCCGGCCCACCTCACCGACGACCGGCTCGACTGGTTCCTCGGACACGCGCGCTCCTGTGCCGACGCGCTCGCCGTGCTCCTGCTCCCACCGGACCAGCGGGCCTGACCGGCCGCGGCCACGCACGTACGGGCCGGGCGTTCAGGGGAACGCCCGGCCCGTACGGCCGTGCTCGACGACTCTCGGTGGTTCTCGACGGCCGCCGACGGCTGTCGACGGCCGGCCCGCACCGCACGCACCGCGGGACACGGCGCCCGGCACGGAGCGGGTGAAGCACGGCGGATCCGGCACATCTCAGGGGCGGTTCACGCCACCGGGGTGTACTTGTAGCCGACCCGACGGACCGTCACGATGCTGTCCCGGTAGGCCACGCCGAGCTTGCGGCGGAGCCGGGCGACGTGGACGTCCACCGTCCGGCCGTCACCGACGTGGCCGTAGCCCCACACGGCGGAGACCAGGTGGTCGCGGGTGTGCACGCGCTGCGGGTGCTCGGTCAGGTGCGCCAGCAGCTCGAACTCCAGGTAGGTGAGGTCGAGCAGCCGGCCGTCGACGTAGGCGTTGCGCCGCTCCACGTCCACGGCGATGCCGCGGCCGGCGGGCCGGACCGGGCGGACGGCGGCGGACGCGGCACCGGCCGGTGCGACGCCGGCGACCGGGGAGGCGGTCGGCGCCGCGGGAGCGGGGACGCCCGCGCCGGGGACCGCACCCGGGACGGCGCCGGCGGCCGACGCGTTCTCGGCCGGGACCAGCACCAGGTACCCGACCATCGGGTGACCGGCGGCGGCGCCGAACTGGGCACCGTACTGGGCCAGCAGAGCCTGCGGCAGCGTGCCGTGCGGCAGCGCCGCGACGACCGCCGCGCCTTCCGGCAGGGCCGCCAGCAGCGCCTGGGGCGGCACCGGGACCTGACCGAGCTGCGGGACGTCCGACCCGTACGACGGGTGCGGGACCGACGGCGGAACCGCGGCCGCGGAGGGGGCGGACTGGGCGCCCGCCGCACGCGGCGGCACCGGCCCGCCGTGCCATCGTTCGCCGTTCGAGGGGACGGAGCGGACCGCGCGCAGGTGCGGGGTCGCGGCGGGGAGGGGAAGGGTGGCCGTGGAGGAAGAAGACATGATGCCGCTCATTTCGCGCGTGACGGACGGGGTGGAGTCGTCTGCGCGTCGACCGGGCGTGCTGCCGAGAACTGACCCGAGGTCAGCGGAGGGAGAGCCGGGACGCGCTGGGCGACCCCGGACACGTCTGGTCGAACAGGTGCGGCTGCCGGGACGGCCAGAACGGCTGGAGGTCGAGGCGACGACCTCTGCTGCTGTCCGCGACGTGGTTCATGCGCCCATTCAACCATGTGAACGGACCGTTGCACCGCTCCGTCCGGGCAGCCCCGACCGCACGGGCGGTCATGGCGGCAGCTGCCGGAGGAAGGGCGGGACGGGATCGGTTCACTGGTGCTCTCCGCGAAGCGGGCAGGGTTGACGGCGGCCCACAGGACGGCTGTCCGGTGCTGCCGGGTCGACGAATTGATGGACCGTCAGATTCCGCGGAGGGGCCTGCGGTGCGGACCCTGGCGGGACGCGCGGACCGGGAGGTTCCTCGGAAGGACGACGACGGGTACGGCGACGGCTGGCAGGGTCACCGACAGCAGGCGCTGCAGATGAGCGCGTGGTCGATGTAGCGCCGAACGGTCAACGCCGGAGTGACCGGGGCCGGGGCGGGCGCGGCTGCTGCGTATCGCTGCTCGAAGCTCACGACACTGCCCTCCCCCTCTGGATCACGGTGCGTCCGCACGGCTCGTGCGGCACTGCGCCGCACGCGTTGCGTTCGCCGGTCGAGGCGTCCCGGCAAGGGGCCGGACGGCCTTCGTCGACAGAGCCTTCCATGCCCGGGCGGTCAAGGCAACCTACCCGGCCAAGATCGTCCGACATGTGGACACGAGAATGAGACACGGCCGTCACCGAGGCGTCACAAGTCCCCCGCCGGACCGCCTCAGTGCCCGGCGGGCCCGGCGGACCGGCGGCGGACGGCGGCGTGCTCGACCAGCGCGACCAGGATCTCCTTGCCGTCCTCGCGGAGGCGGGCGTCACAGAGCACGACCGGGATGTCCGGGTCCAGGTCGAGGGCGTCCCGGACCTCCTCGGGGGCGAACACCTCACTGCCCTCGAAGCAGTTCACCGCGACCAGGAAGGGGATGCCGCGCTGCTCGAAGAAGTCCACCGACGGGAAGCAGTCCGCCAGCCGGCGGGTGTCGGCGAGCACGACCGCGCCCAGCGCACCACGGGCCAGCTCGTCCCAGACGAACCAGAACCGGTCCTGGCCGGGCGTGCCGAACAGGTAGAGCGCGAGTCCGGGCTTGAGGTCGATCCGGCCGAAATCCATCGCCACCGTGGTGGTGCGCTTGGTCTCCACCCCGGCCGTGTCGTCCACCGGGCGGCCCAGTTCGCTCAGCTCCTCCTCGGTGCGCAGCGGACGGATCTCGCTGACCGAGCCGACGAGGGTGGTCTTGCCCGCGCCGAAACCGCCCGCGACCAGGATCTTCACCGCGACCGCCGGGCCGCCCCGCCACCGCGGGTCGCCGGACTGCGCCGCGGGCGCGGCCCGGCCGGGGGCGGAGCCGGGGACCGGGGCGGCGGCGGTCACGGGGAGGTCAGAGCGCACGGAGTCCATTGATCACGTCTCGCAACAGGCGCTCGTCCGGCAGCTCGGCGAGCGGAACGGGTCGGGTGACGCTGATCAGCTCGGCGTCGTAGAGGTCGCCGAGCAGGACGCGCACCACGCTGACCGGCAGGTCGGTGTAGGAGCCCAGTTCGGCCACGGAGAGCGGCCCCCGGCGGCACCAGGCCAGGATGGTCCGGTGCTCCGGGTCGAGCACGTGCGCGGGCACGGCCCCCGCGGCCGGAGCGGGATCGGCCGCGGTGACCAGCGAGATCAGGTCGAACAGGCCGTCCTCGACCGGCCTGGTCCGGCCGCGGGTCATCGAGTACAGCCGCACCACCGGGCCGGCGTCGTCGTCGAACCAGCGGTCGTCGACCGGGGTGCGGGGCCGGAACAGGTCGAGATCGGACGGGTCCGCACCCGGGCCGTCGTCGACCGCACCGCCGTCGGCCGGACTGCCCCCGGCCGGACCGCCGTCGACCCGGCCGCCCGGGCGCGGGTCGCCGGAATCCTGTTCGTCCACGATCCGCTCGCCCGCGGCCCGACCGTCCGGCGCGGGCCTCGACTCCTCCGCCACAGGGCCGCTCATCTCACCGGCGGGGCCACGTCGGCGCGCGGCTCGGCGGCCAGGTGCTCACCGACCCGCTTGACCAGCAGGGCCATCTCGTAGGCGATCTGGCCGATGTCCGCCTCGGCCTCGCTCAGCACGGCCAGGCAGCTGCCGTCGCCGGCCGCGGTGATGAAGAGGAACGCCTCGTCGAGTTCCACCATGGTCTGGCGGACCCCGCCGACCTTGAAATGCCCACCGGCGCCCTTCGCCAGGCTGTGGAAGCCTGCGGCGACGGCGGCCAGGTGCTCGGCGTCCTCCCGTTCGAGGCCCCGCGAGGCACCGGTGGCCAGCCCGTCGCTGGAAAGGATCACCGCGTGCCGCAGGGCCGCGACACGTCCTACCAGGTCGTCCAGAAGCCAGTTGAGGTCTCCGGACGACTGCGTCGACAAGGTCATGAATCTGTTCCTTCCGCTGGTGCGGGTGGTGCGGGTGGTGCGGATCGAGCCGGTCGTACGGGTCGTGCGGGTGAAGCCGGTCCTGCGGATCGTACGGGCGCTGCGGGTGGTGCGGTGCGTGCGGGCGGTCCCTCGGTCAACGGACCGGCGGGTGCGCCCGGTTCCGCGAGCGGGAGCGCGGCCGGGGCGATCCTGGCCGGCGGCCGGACGGGCGCGCGGCGCGCCAGGGGCGCGGTTTCGCCCGCGGCGGGACCGGGCAACGCCGGGGGCGCCGGTGCCGGAGCGATCGCCCGGCGGTCCGGGTTCTGCGGCAGCCAGGCGGCCACGGGCGGGGGCGCCGTCGCGGGCCCGGCGTCCGCCGCCGGGCGCCCCGCCCCCGACGGGCTGCCGGCGGTCCGACCCCGGGTGAAACCGCGTTGGAAGGAGGCGAAGGTGGCCCGGGCCTCCTCGGGCGAGCGCTCGCGCGCAGGGTCGGCCTCAACGCCGTCGGATCCCGCGCCCTGCCGGGCCGCAGCCCGGTCCCGCAGCTGCGGGGCGAGGCTGGCCTGCCGGACGCGGCGCGGGAGGGCGCCCGGGCCGGCGGCCCCGGCGGCCGTGACGCTCCGTCCGGGCGCGGCGTCCTGCGGGACCGTGCCCGCGGCCGGCGCCCCGTCCGACGCCGCCCCGGCGGCGGGCACACCGTCCGGCGACAGGACCCCGGGAGCGGAGCCGTCCTCCCGGCGGTGCCGTCCGGTCCCCTGCCCGGCGGGCTCGCCGGCGGGCGCCGGCACCAGGACCGGCCCGCCGCCGCGGGAGCGGCGCGGCAGACCGCCCGGTGTGCGGGCAGGCTCAGGAGCCGAGGGCCGCGGTCCGCCGGCGCCGCGGTGCCGTCCGCCCTGACCGCTCGCACCCGCCGACCGTCCGGCGCCGCCCGGGCCGTCGGCCCGGCCGTCCTCGCCGGCACCGTCCGGGCCGAGCGCGGGCACCGCGACGAGGTCCCGCTGCCCGCGCCGCCCCGCCACCGGGCGCCGTCCACCGGACGGGCCGGTCGCCGGCCCGGCGGCCGGGCCGCCGTAGGCGCCGCCGGTGCCACCGCCGTACGGGCCGCCCGCCGAACCCGTGGCCGGCGGCGGTTCGGGCAGTCCGTCCGGCGCCTCGGCCAGCAGTTCGCGCGGGATCAGCACCACCGCGGTGGTGCCGCCGTACGGCGAGGGCCGCAGGTGGACCCGGATGCCGTGCCGCCGGGCCAGCCGGCTGACCACGAACAGGCCCAGCCGGTCGGTGTCGGCGAGGTCGAACTCCTGCTCCACCGCGAGTCGTTCGTTGATCTCGGCGAGCGCCGAATCACTCAGCCCGAGTCCGCGGTCGTCGATCTCCAGCGCGAAGCCGTGCGCCACCACCTCGCCCTGGACGGTGACCTGGGTGCTCGGCGGGGAGAACACCGCCGCGTTCTCGACCAGTTCGGCGACCAGGTGGGTGACGTCCGCGACCGCGCTGCCGAGCAGCCCGGTGCCCGGGAACGGCCGGACGATCACCCGCGCGTAGTCCTCGACCTCGCCCACGGCGGCGCGCACCACGTCCACCATCCGCACCGGCTTGCGCCAGGCCCGGCCGGGCGAGCCGCCGGCCAGGATGATCAGGCCCTCGGCGTGCCGGCGCATACGGGTGGTGAGGTGGTCGACCTTGAACAGGTCCTCCAGCTCCGCCGGGTCCTCGGTGCGCCGCTCCATGGTGTCCAGCAGCGTCAGTTGGCGGTGCAACAGCACCTGGCTGCGGCGGGCCAGGTTGACGAAGACCGCCGAGACGCCGCGGCGCAGTTCGGCCTGCTCGACCGCCGCCTCGACGGCGGCCCGCTGCACGGCGTTGATGGCCCGCCCGACCTGGCCGATCTCGGCGGAGCCGAACTGCAGCTCGGGCGCCTCGGTCGCGACGTCCACGGCCTCGCCCTTGCGCAGCCGCAGCATGACCGAGGGCAGGCGGGTGCCGGCCAGTTCGTTGGCCGCGTTCCGCAGGCCGATCAGCTCGCGGGCCAGGCCGCGGCCGATCCGGTAGGAGATGACGATCGACAGCACCACGGCGACCAGGCCGATCACACCGGCGATGCCGCCGCGCCAGAGCATGCCGATCGCGTAGGAGTGCTCGCGGTCGTCGATCGTGCCGGCCAGCCGGGTGTTGATCGCCGCGAGGTCGCCCAGCGCACGGTCCGCGGTCTCCCGCCACGCGTCGCCGTTGATCGCCTGGACCACCCGCTCCGGCCCGCCCGCGCCGACGAAGTCGGCCTCGGCCCGCGCCAGCGCGGCCCACGCCTCACCGCCGCGCAGCGCGATGTAGTCGGCCTGGTCGGCCGGGTCGAGCTCGGCAATGTAGACGGTGAACAGCGCCTGCTGGTTGTGCAGGGCGTCGATGGCCACCTGGTACTGCTCCGCGGTGGGCCGACCGGTCGCGGTCCGGAGCCCCTCCATGGCCGCGTCCTCCTGGGCCAGGTACTCGCGGGCGCGCACCAGCTCGATGAGGATCGTCCCCTGCCGGGGCAGTTGGCCGCTCTGGCGGGCGACGAAGGCGGACCGGAAGCCGAAGGTCGGCTTGATCAGGTCGCTGTACTGGCCGAGCGTGAACTCCCAGTTGAGCGCGCCGCGGTTGATCTGGGAGCGCAGCGGTGCGAGCTGGTCGGCGGCGGCGAGGACCTGGAGGAGTCGCCCGCGCTGGGCCTCGTCGAGCCGGCCGCCGTCACCGTCCTTCAACTGCCGCAGCAGGGTGAGGCTCCGGTCGGTGGTGGCCTGGGCCTGTTCGAAGGCGTCCCGGGTGGCCCGTGAGGCGGGGTCGGCCAGCCGCTTGACGGCGGCCCGGCGCTCGACCTGGAGATCGTGTGCGTACCGGTCGACCGGGGGCCCGAACTTCCTGTACGTACTGCTGATCTCCAGCCGGCTCCAGACGTCTCCGGTGGTGGCGAGCGTCGCGTACACCCAGAGGGCGGTCAGGGCGACGATGGGCACCAGGAGCAGCGCGATGATCTTCGCGCGGATCGAGCTGCTGCGCAGACGCATGGAGTCCTCGGTCGGGAAGTGCCAGGCGCGGACGGGGTGCGGGGGTGGAGCGGTGCGCGGACGGGCGTCCGAGCGGGGTCCGGACCTGGGCTCCGGGCTTGGGAGCCGGGCTGGGCGGGAGCGGTGTGGGGGCGGAGCGGGCGTGGAGCCGGGCGGGGCGGGCGGAGCGTGAGCGGGGCGACGCGGCACGGGGGCGGGCGGAAGGGAGTGCGAACGACAAGTGGTACAGACCAAGCCTGGATCGAGTACGGACCGGTGCCGATTCGGGCCCGGCCGGGGAGGTCCGGCCCGAAGTCTGCGAGAGCCTACTACGCCCTGACCACTCGTTCGAGGGTCGAACCCGTCCTCTTCCCGCACCCGGCCGGATCGTGTCCGGATCGTTCCCAAGATCCCGGATCCCGCCGCATTCCCCCGGGTCCGGAGCCGCCCCCACCCCGGCACTCCCCCCCTGGACCGGTGCCGATCTCGTCGCGTCACGGTCACAACCCTGGGCAGTCGGGGAGCTATCCGATAGTTTCGCTCCACCTGCAGGAGGGATCGGGGTGATCGGGGGGATCGTGCGCGAGTTCACCACCCCCGCCCCCGCCGGACCACCGGTCACCGGCGGACTGGCCGACTCGCTGTACGACACCGCCGACCGCTCCCCCGGCCTGGTCCAGCTGGCCCGCCGCGACGGCGGGGCGCACGGCGCCCCCGGCGGCGGGTGGCACGAGGTGTCCGCCGCGGCGTTCCGGGACGAGGTGCTGGCCCTCGCCAAGGGCCTGCTCACCCGCGGCGTGCGCTACGGCGACCGGGTGGCCCTGATGTCCCGCACCCGCTACGAGTGGACGCTGTTCGACTACGCGCTCTGGTCGATCGGCGCGATACCCGTCCCGATCTACCCGACCGCCGCCCCGGAACAGGTCCGCTGGATCCTCGCCGAGACACAGGCGGTCGCCTGCCTGGTCGAGAACGAGGACCACGCGATGACGGTCGGCGCGGTCTGCGACGCGTTACCCGAGCTGACCGGCATCTGGCAGCTGGACCGGGACTGCGTCGCCTCGATCGTCGAGGACGGGCGCGGCGTCCCCGACGCGCTGGTCCACCGTCAGCGGCTCGGCGTCTCGCCGGAGAACATCGCCACCGTCGTCTACACCTCGGGCACCACCGGCCGCCCCAAGGGGTGCCTGATCACGCACGCCGGCCTGGCGTCGGCGGCCGACGCGCTGCTCGACGGCTGGGGCGACATCTTCGCGGACACCGGCGGCGGCCAGGCGTCCACCCTGCTCTTCCTCCCGCTGGCGCACGTGTACGGGCGGATGGTGCAGATCGCGGCGGTCCGCGCCGGGTTCCGGATCGGCCACGTCCCCGAGGTGTCGACCGACTTCCTGCTTCCCGCCCTCGCCTCGTACCGCCCGACCTTCCTGCACGTCGTCCCGTACGTGCTCGACAAGGTGTTCCAGCAGGCCCGGCGGGCCGCCGAGGAGGCGGGGCGCGGCGAGCTCTTCGAACAGGCCCGTCAGGTGGCGGTCGACTGGGCGACCGCACGGGAGCAGCGCGCCTTCGGACAGGGCCCCGGTCCGGGCCCCGGCCTGCGGCTGCGTCACCTGGCCTACGAGCGGACGGTCTACCAGCGGCTGCGCGCGGTGTTCGGGGGCCGGGTGCGCGGCGTGATGTGCGGCGGTTCGACGCTCGACCGCGAGGTCGCCCTCTTCTTCACCGGGATCGGCTTCCAGCTGTACGAGGGGTACGGGCTGACCGAGACCTCGGCCGCCGTCACCGCCAACCCCGCCGGACGCCGGCGGGCGGGCACGGTCGGCCGGCCGGTCCCCGGCGCCACCGTGGCCATCGCCGACGACGGCGAGGTGTGGGTACGCGGCCCCGGCGTCTTCGACGGCTACCTCAACCACCCGCGCTGCACGGCCGAGTCGCTGTACGACGGCTGGTTCGGCACCGGCGACCTCGGCAACCTGGACGAGGACGGCTACCTGACGATCACCGGCCGCAAGAAGGACCTGATCGTCACCAGCAGCGGCAAGAACCTCGCCCCCACCGCCCTGGAGAACCGCGTGGAGGCGCACGCGCTGGTCTCCCAGTGCCTGGTGGTCGGCGACGACCGCCCGTACGTGGCCGCGCTGATCACGCTCGACCCGGCGGCCCTGGCGCACTGGCTGAAGTCGCGCGGGCGCGAACAGCTGGACCCGTGGGCGGTGCTCTCGGACGCGGACCTGCACGCCGAGATCCAGCGGGCGGTGGCGGCGGCCAACACGGCCGTCTCCCGGGCCGAGTCGATCCGCGCGTTCCGGCTGCTGCCGCGCGAGTTCGGGCTGGACCAGGGACTGATGACGCCGTCACTGAAGCTTCGGCGGGCGGCGATCACGGAGTACTACGCGGACGACATCGAGGAACTGTACGTCCCCTGACGGGTCGTCTTGTCCCGTTTGCCGCCCCGGAGACGGCGCACGGTTCACCGGCGGTTCCCTTGACGATCCGAGTGGTCCAGTCCATTGTTGCCTCGGTCTGAGTGCGGCACGCCCAAGGCTCCCGCCCCTCGGGGAGCGCCCCAACCCGTTCTCCGCGCGCCCTCCCCACGGGCGCGTCCCCCACGCAGGAGTCGCCACGTGTCCATGTCCTCGCGCCTGTCCGCGCGCCTGTCGCCCCGCCCGGCGGCGCACGTCCCGCCCCGCCCGGCCTCCCCGCGCGCCACCTCGCGGGTCGCCGCCCGCCTCTCCGCGCTGGCCGCCTCGGCGGCGCTGCTGGCCGCCGGCTTCGCCGCGCCCGCCTCCGCGGACGCCCCGAACGCCTCCGCGCCCTCCGTCAACATCGCCACCAACCCCGGGTTCGAGATCCCCGCGTCCTCGCTCGCCGAGTGGGGCAGCGTGCCCGGCTGGCGCTGCACCGGCGGTCCGGCCGAGGCCGCCCTGACCACCGTCGCCCCCCACTCGGGCACGTCCGCCCTCGGCGTCACCCCGGCCGGCGACGACTCCACCGGCGAGTGCGTGCAGACCGTCTCCGTGCAGCCCAACACCACCTACACCGCCTCCGCCTGGGTCCGCGGGAAGTACGTCTTCCTCGGGGCCACCGGAACCGACCGCCCGACCGCCCCCGCCTGGACGGAGAACACCAACGGCGGCTGGCAGCGCCTGACCACCCGCTTCACCTCCGGACCGACCGCGAGCACCGTCCGCCTCTACGTGCACGGCTGGTACCAGCAGGGCCCGTTCGCCGTCGACGACGTCCAGGTGGACGGAGCCCTGCCCGCCCCCGCGACCGGTGCGGGCTCCGTGCCGACCAGCGAAAAGGTGGTCTTCTTCACCGTCGACGACGGCTGGCAGCGCACCCCCGAGGCCGAGCGGTTCATCACCGACCACAAGCTGCCGATCACCGCCTTCCCGCTGCCGATGCCTGCCGCCGCCGACCCGGGCTTCTTCCAGCGGGTCACCGCCGCCCCCGGCTCGTCCATCCAGAACCACAGCGTCTCGCACGCGGACCTCAGCACGCTCTCGCTCGCCGAGCAGCAGGTGGAGATCTGCGACGCCCGGGACGCCCTGACCCGGACCTTCGGCACCACCCCGACCGTCTTCCGTCCGCCGTACTTCGCGTGGAACGCCGTCACCCTGCAGGCCGCCGCCAACTGCGGCTTCCGCCACGTGCTGACCGCCAACGCCGACTTCAGCTGGGGCGCCTCCAACGTCTGGCACGAGGGCACCCTCTCGCCCGGCGACGTCGTGCTGCTGCACTGGACCGACACCCTCGCCACCGACCTCCCGCGCGCGCTGGCCGCCGCCGAGGCCGCCGGCCTCAAGCCCGCGGGCCTGGCCTCCTACCTGCGCTGAGACCTCCGCGGCAGGGCGCGTCGCCGGTCCCCAGGGACGGGCGACGCGCCCTTCGTCCTGTCGCGACCGGGTGACGGCGCGGGTGGGTGAACGCGTGGGCGCGTGGCGGCCGTGCTCCTCGACGCCGCCCCGACCGGCCCGGCGGCCCTCCGGATCCCGCTCGTTGACAGACGGCGGGCCCGGTGGCTCTAATGATCAGGTGCAGCGTGGCGCCGGCCAAAGAGAACTGGGCCGGCCGGTGGCCGAGCGAGCACCTTTCACCGAGGGACGATGCGCGATGAGTTCACACTCCGCTCCCCTGATCTGACCCGAGCGGCCGCGGCGGTTGCCCGCGCGCTCGCTTCGTCCTGTCGCCTGCCGCGCCGGAACCGGTGTGCCGCTGTGGCCTTCACTCCCCTCGTTCGGAGACTCCACAGACGTATGTCCGTTTCTGCCAGTCCCATCTCCCCGTCCGATCCCCCCGGCTCGTCCGGTTCCTCCGATTCGCTCACCCCGCCCGGCTCGTCCGGCTCGTCCGACGCGCCCGATCCCCGGTCCTCCGGTTCCTTCGACTCGTTCAACCAGGCGGTCGTCGCGGAGTTCCGGTCCAACGGCGGACGGGTCGGCGGCCCCTTCGAGGGCGGCGACCTGCTTCTCCTCACCACCTCCGGGGCCGTCACCGGCCGGCCGCACACGGTACCGCTCGGGTACGTGCGGGCGGAGGGGCTGCTCCTGGTCATCGCCTCGGCGGCCGGGGCGCCCGAGCACCCGCAGTGGTACCGCAACCTGCTCGCCAACCCGGTGGTCGGGGTGGAGCTCGGCACCGGGACCTTCGACGCGGTCGCCGTTCCGAGCGAGGGCCCGCGACGGGACCGCCTCTTCGCGGCCGCGGTGCGCGCGGCCCCCGGGTACGGCGACTACCAGACACTCACCGACCGGGTGCTCCCCGTCGTCGTGCTGGAGCAGTCCGGCACCGAACCGGCCGGGGCCGGGTCCCCGGAACCCCGTGAGGTGGCGAACCTCGCCGACAAACTCCTGGAGGTGCACACCTGGCTGCGCTCCCAGTTGCGGCACGTACGGGCCGAGACCGAGGCGCACTTCGCTCGCGGCCCGGCGGCCGCGACCGGGCGGGCGCCGGAGGGCCGGTCGGCGACGGGCGGCCGGTCGGCGGCGGGCGGAGGTCCGGCCGCGGACTCCGGGAACGCTCCGGCGCTCGGACTGCAGATCCGCCAGCACTGCCTGGCGTTCTGCCAGGGCCTGACCGTGCACCACACCGGCGAGGACCAGGGCGTCTTCCCGGCCCTGGCCCGCAGCCACCCGCACCTCCGGGAGGTGCTCGACCGGCTGGCCGACGAGCACCGGGTGGTGACCCGGCTCAAGGACGAGCTGGTCGCGCTGGTGTCCGACATCGGCGCGGCCGAACCTGAGCGGTTCCGGGCCGAGCTGGCCCGGATGTCCGCCGAACTGGAGGCCCACCTCGCGTACGAGGAAAGGGAGCTGCTGCCGGCGCTCGCCCTGATCCCCTTCCCGCCGGGGCGGTGAAGGCGGCGCCCGCCCGGCCGGCCCCCGTGGGCGGTCCCGCGGGGGCCCCCCGGGGGGGGGGGGGGCGCCGCGCGGGGGGGGGGGGGGCGGGCCGGGGGGGAGGGCGGGGCGGGG
>NZ_JBHXDN010000027.1:0-22247 GCF_042726075.1 Kitasatospora sp. NPDC127035
GCTAAGCCTCACAGCGCCGATGGTACTGCAGGGGGGACCCTGTGGGAGAGTAGGACGCCGCCGAACAATCATTGTGAAGAACCCCCGTCCGGGATCCGGACGGGGGTTCTTTGCGTTTCCGGGGCAATTGCGGGGAATTCCGGTGATGCCGGGGCGGCGGTGTTCACGGTCCGTGCCACGTCCCGTGCCACGTCGGACCGGTCCGGGAGGTCAGCCCTGGGGCGGTGCGGTGCCCCAGCTCGGTCGGCTCTCCGAGCGGTCGGGGGTGTCGGTGAGCCGGGTCGGGCTACCCCCGTCGGGCTGCATGACGTAGAGGTCGGAGGAGGTCCCGGTGCCGGCGGCGCGGGCGAAGACGATGGATCCGCCGTCGGGGGCGTAGGCCGCGGGGCCGTAGGAGACGTCGGACGGGCCGGGCGTCAGGGCCTCGATCGCGCTGCCGTCTGCGTGCATGGCGTAGATCCCGCCCCCCGGGGTGAGGTCGGGGCCGGCGGGGAAGGTGGTGAAGACGATCCGGGTGCCGTCGGGGGACCATCCGGCACGGCCTCCGGCCCGCAGCTCCCAGGGGGTGAGCTGGCGGAGGCCGGTGCCGTCTGCGGCGACGGAGAACAACGCGCGGCCGTCGGCGGGGAGCCCGGTGGCGCTGGTGCGGTACTCGAAGACCAGCTGCTTTCCGTCGGGCGACCAGCTGGGACTCGTCACCTCGCCGGAGTAGGGCTTGTCGTTGGTGAGGAAGGTCAGACGCTGGACGTCGGTGCCGTCCGGGGTCATCAGGTACAGGTCGGAGTACTGGATCTGACCGGTCTCGGGGTCGCCGGATCCCCAGGTGCGGTTGAAGGCGATCCGCCCGCCGTCCGGGGAGAAGGCGGGGTGACTCTCCGCCTCGTTGATGCAGTCGGGAGCTCCCACGCTGCAGAGCGGACCGACCTGGTGGGCGTTCTCTCCGGAGGCCGTGGTGAGCCAGATCCGGGCGGCGGAGGCGGCGTCGCCGGTGCGGTCGAAGGCGAGCGCGACGCCGTCGGGGGACCACGAGGGATTGTCGTCGCGGGCGCCGTCCGGCGGCTGGGTGAGCGGACGCTCGCCGGTGCCGTCGGGCCCGGTGGAGAGGATGGCGCCGGTTTCCCGGGCCGTGCCGAGCGTGACCCGGCTGGCGATCAGACCGTTGCGGGCGGAGGGCGGGGTCGCGGCGGCGGCGCCGACGACACCGGGGGCGGCAGCGGCCGGCTCGGGCGTAGGCGTGGGGGTGGGGGACGGCGATTCGGCGCGGATCTCGCTGAGCGGGATGTCGCCGGGCTGTGCGCCGCAACCGGTGAGCAGGGCTCCTGCCAGCAACAGGCCCGCACCGGCGCGAGTGCGGGTGCGGGCCGTGGTGGGGGTGGTCCGTGCGAGCCGTGTGCCGGTCATTCGCGTCTCATCTCCGTCTCCGATCCGCCGGGTGAGTCCCGGCGAGCTTCGAGGGAGCTGTCACGTTGTCAGATCGGACGCGGCGAAAAGGGGGCGACACGCGACGCTGTGCGTTCGTTCGGGCACTCGGAGTAGCTGCGTGGCGGGACGTGAGGCGCGGCGTCAGTCGCGGGCGGTCCGGCGTTCGGCCTTGGCGGTGGCCTCCGCCTCGTCCTCGGCCTCGGCGACCTCCAGGGTGGGGGCGGTGCCGCCCAGCTGGGCGGGCAGCCACCAGGTGTCGTCGGGGCCGGACGGCTTGCCGGGGTACTCGCGCTGGGCCTGGTCGAGCATCTCGGACATCGCGGCGCGGAGCCGGCGGGTGACCATGACGGGCTTGTCGGTGGGGGCCAGCTCGATCGGCTCGCCGATCATGATGGTCACCGGGACGTGCCGCTTGGTGAGGGTCTTCGGGCGGCCCTTGGTCCAGAGCTGCTGGGTGCCCCAGAGGACGACGGGCAGCAGCGGCGCGCCGGAGTCGGCGGCCATACGGGCGGCACCGGTCTTGAACTTCTTCAGCATGAAGGAGCGGCTGATGGTGGCTTCGGGGAACACACCGACCATCTCGCCGGCCCGCAGGGCCCGGACGGCGGCCTCGTACGCGGGCTGGCCGTCGGTGCGGTCGACCGGGATGTGCTTCATGCCTCGCATCAGCGGGCCGGAGACGCCGTGCTTGAAGACGTCGTCCTTGGCCATGAAGCGGGTCTTGCGCCGTCCGCCGCGGTAGGCGCCGAGGCCGGCGAAGAGGAAGTCCAGGTAACTGATGTGATTGCTCACCAGGACTGCTCCGCCCTTGGCGGGGATGTGCTCGGCGCCGACGATCCTGATGCGCACGTCGAGCGCGCGGAAGACGGTCAGTGCGGCGCCGATCACCGGCGGGTACACGAACTCTGCCACGGTCAGTCCTGACTTCGACGGGCCTCGCGGCCCGGTACGGCGGGTACCCGAGCCGTACGTGGGGGCCGACCGGTGGCGCGGCACGCCGCGGCGGCCACGGGTGATACACGGAGATGATCCCCCGAAGGGGTGCCCGCTGTCACCTGAGGCGTACCGCCAGGCGGAATGTGAAGGTGTGATGTGCGTGATGAGTCCGGCCGGGAACTTTTCCCGGCCGGACCGTCGGGCGGCCGGCTCGGGCCGGTGGCGGGGTGCTCAGGCGGCGATGTCCACCCGGCCCTGGGCGCGGCGGACCAGCAGGTACATCTCGCAGCCCAGGCAGTAGCCGAAGGCGGCGTTGAGGAAGGCGGCGGCGAGTGCGAACCCGGTCGCGAGCAGGCCGAGCCAGTCGACCCCGGTGAGGAAGCCGAGCGCGCCGACGACGGCGAAGACCAGGCCGACGCCCTGGGCGAACCGCGGCGGGCGCTCGTCCTCGGTCTCGGTCGGCGGCGCGAGCCGGGGCCGGACCAGCGTGCGGTAGAGCCAGCCGTAGGGCGAGTGGCGCAGCCCGGCGACGGCGCCGAGGGCGAAGACGAGGGCCTGGGCGGCCAGCAGGAGTCCGCTGCCGGTGAGCAGGACGGCTATCAGGACGACGGTGGTGAGCGCGGCGGCGAAGCGCGGGCCGCGGGGATCGATCTGCACGGGGGCTCCGGGGGAGGGGCGACGGGTGACGGCGGGGCGCGTCAGCGACAGCGCGAGGCCGTGGCCCGGCACAGGTCGACCACCCGGCGGGCGGTCAGCAGCGGCTGTGCGGGGCGGTCGGAGTCCACCCGGCGATCGTACGCGCGCCGTGGGCCGCGGGTCGACCGGTTTGCGGGGCCCGTTCCCGGAGCCCGGGCGGGCGGGGGCAGACTGGGGGGATGACCGGGTTGGTGGTGTGCGTTGTCGTCCTCGTGGTGGCGAGCGCGTTCGGGCTGCTGCGGGCCAAGCGTGACGGGAGGTTGCGGGTGCGGGTGAAGGACGGGGCGGTGCGGCTGTCGGCGGCCGAGCTGGGGGTGCCGCTCGGCGAGCGGGCGACCCTGGTGCAGTTCTCCAGCGCGTTCTGCCAGCCCTGCCGGGCCACGCGCCGGGTGCTGACCGAGGTGACCGGGATGGTCGAGGGGGTGGCGCACGTCGAGTTGGACGCCGAGGAGCGGCTGGAGCTGGTCCGCCGGCTGGACATCCTGCGGACGCCGACCGTTCTGGTGCTGGACGCGGGCGGTCGGGTGGTGCGCCGGGCTGCCGGGCAGCCGCGGAAGGTGGACGTGATCGCCGCCCTGGGTGAGGCGGTCTGAGGCTGCTCCCGCTCCCGGTTCGGAGGGCGCGGGTCGTTCCGGGCGGTGAATCCGGAGGCCGAAGGACCGCCCCGTGGGGTGGAGCACGGGTCGGGCTGGGGCAGGATGGCCCTGACGGCAGTGCAGCCGTCCTGTGGCCGCCGTCCGGGCCGGGGATCCTCTCCGGGCTGGTCGGAGGGGTTGCGGGACGCTCGGTCGGGACCTCCCGCCGTAAGCTACTGGCCAGTAGTGACCGTTGTGCTACTGGCGAGTATGCTGCGACGGAGTTCCGGACCGGCACGGGAACACGCTGCCCGGAGCGGGTGCGTACCGTGTGCGCGCCCGCTTGCACAGCCGCAGCCGCCGGACGAGACCCAGTACAGGAGACAGGCCGTGAGCTTGAGGATCGTTGTCTGTGTGAAGCACGTGCCGGACGCGACGGGTGACCGTCGTTTCTCGGACGATCACACCACCGACCGGGAGGGCGTGGACGGCCTTCTGTCGGAGCTGGACGAGTACGGCGTGGAGCAGGCGTTGCGGATCGCGGAGGCGAGCGGTGATGCCGAGGTGACGGTGTTGACGGTGGGTCCGGACGATGCGAAGGACGCGCTGCGCAAGGCGTTGTCGATGGGTGCGGACAAGGCCGTGCATGTGAACGACGACGGCATCCACGGTTCGGACGTGATCGGGACGTCGGCGGTGCTGGCGAAGGCGTTGGAGAAGACCGGGTTCGACCTGGTGATCGGTGGTATGGCGTCGACGGACGGGTCGATGGGTGTGCTGCCGGCGCTGTTGGCTGAGCGTCTGGGTGTGCCGCAGGTGACGCTGCTGTCGGAGGTGTCGGTCGAGGGTGGTGTGGTGAAGGGCCGTCGGGACGGTGACGCGGCGACGGAGCTGGTGGAGGCTTCGCTGCCGGCGGTGGTGTCGGTGACGGACCAGTCGGGTGAGGCGCGTTACCCCTCGTTCAAGGGGATCATGGCGGCGAAGAAGAAGCCGGTGCAGTCGCTGGACCTGGACGATCTGGGGATCGGGGCGGACGAGGTCGGTCTGGCGGGTTCGTGGACGGCGGTGGAGTCGGTGGCGGCGCGTCCGGCGCGTACCGCGGGCACGGTCGTCAAGGACGAGGGCGAGGGCGGCAAGGCGCTCGCGGGCTTCCTCGCCGACCAGAAGTTCATCTAGTCCCACCCGTTCGCGCACCCAAACGATCGATCAGGAGCAACGAATCATGGCTGAGATCCTGGTTCTCGTGGACCACGCCGACGGTGTGGTCCGCAAGCCGGCCCTCGAACTGCTGACCCTGGCCCGCCGGATCGGCGAGCCGTCGGCCGTCGTCCTCGGGGCCGGTCCGGCCGCCGCCGCGATCGCCGCGAAGGCGGCCGAGTACGGCGCGGCGAAGGTCTACGTGGCCGACGGCGCCGAGTTCACCGACCAGCTGGTCGTCCCGAAGGTGGACGCGCTTACCCAGATCGCGAAGGCGAGCGAGGCCGCTGCGGTGCTGGTCACCTCCTCCGGCGAGGGCAAGGAGGTCGCCGCCCGCGTCGCCCTGCGCCTCGGCTCCGGCATCATCACCGACGCCGTCGACCTGGAGGCCGGCGCCGACGGTCCGGTCGCCACCCAGTCGGTGTTCGCCGCGTCGTTCCAGGTGAAGTCCAGGGTGTCGCAGGGCGCCCCGGTCATCACCGTCAAGCCGAACGCCGTCGCGCCGGAGGCCGCCGCGGCCGCGGGCACCGTCGAGGACGTCACCGTCGCGTTCACCGGCAACGCCGCCAAGGTCGTCTCGCGCACCCCGCGCGTCTCCACCGGCCGCCCCGAGCTGACCGAGGCCGCCATCGTCGTCTCCGGCGGCCGCGGCGTCGGTGCCGCCGAGGGCTTCGGCGTCGTCGAGGAGCTGGCGGACGCGCTGGGCGCGGCCGTCGGTGCCTCGCGCGCCGCCGTCGACGCCGGCTGGTACCCGCACAGCAACCAGGTCGGCCAGACCGGCAAGCAGGTCTCGCCCCAGCTGTACATCGCGGCGGGCATCTCCGGCGCCATCCAGCACCGGGCCGGCATGCAGACCTCGAAGACCATCGTGGCCGTCAACAAGGACCCCGAGGCCCCGATCTTCGAGCTGGTCGACTACGGCGTGGTCGGCGACCTCTTCGAGGTGCTGCCGCAGCTCACCGCCGAGGTGCAGTCCCGCAAGGGCTGAGCCGTCGCCGCAGGGGCGCGTCCGGGACCTCCCGGGCGCGCCCCTGCGCGTTGTCCGGGACTTCCCGCACGGCACGTGGTCCCCGGACCGGGGGAGCGGCGACGGGCCCGTAGAGTCGGCGGCACGAGCGCCGGCGACCGCCGGCGGCGGGGCGGCCGATCGCGAACAGGGGCGAAGGCGGACACATGACACTCTTGACGGCACTTCAGGGCGGCTTCGGGGACTCGGGCGACGCGCTGCGGATCGACGGGCGGACACTCTCCCGGGAACAACTGCTCGGCGCGGCCACCGCCGTCGCCGACCGGGTGGCCGGCGCCCCCGCGCTCGCGGTCCTCGCCCGGCCCACCGCCGAGACCGTGGCCGCCGTGGTCGGCGGGCTGCTCGCCGGCGTGCCGGTCGTCCCGCTGCCGCCCGACTCCGGGCCCAAGGAACGCGCCCACATCCTGCGCGACTCCGGTGCGGTCCTGCTCGCGCACGCCGCCGGGGACGATCCCCGGGAGGACGGCCCGGCCGCCGGACCGCCGGTCACGGCGCTGCCCGTCGACCTGGCCGAGCGCTCGGCCACCACGTACGCCGAGCCCGGCCCGGGGGCGACCGCCTTCGTGCTCTACACCTCCGGCACCACGGGTGCGCCCAAGGGCGCGGTGATCCACCGGTCCGCCGTCGCCGCGGACCTCGACGCCCTCGCCGAGGCCTGGCAGTGGACCGCCGAGGACACCCTGGTGCACGGTCTGCCGCTCTTCCACGTGCACGGCCTGGTGCTGGGCGTGCTCGGCGCACTGCGCAGCGGCAGCCGGCTGGTGCACACCGGGCGGCCCACCCCCGCCGCCTACGCGGCCGCCGGGGGGAGCCTCTACTTCGGTGTGCCGACGGTCTGGTCCCGGCTGGCCGCCGACGAGGAGGCGGCCGGGCAGCTGGCCCGGGCCCGCCTGCTGGTCTCCGGCAGCGCCCCGCTGCCCGTCCCGGTGTTCGAACGGCTGGCGGCGCTGACCGGCCACGCCCCGATCGAGCGCTACGGGATGACCGAGTCGCTCATCACCGTCTCGACGAGGGCCGACGGCGAGCGCCGCCCCGGCAGCGTCGGCCTGCCGCTGGCCGGTGTGCGGACCAGGCTGGTCGGCGAGGACGGCGGCCCGGTCGCGCACGACGGCGAGAGCGTCGGCGAGCTGCAGGTCGCCGGGCCGACCCTGTTCGGCGGGTACCTCAACCGGCCGGACGCCGACGCCGAGGCCTGGACGGCGGACGGCTGGTTCCGCACCGGGGACGTCGCGGTGATCGGCCCGGACGGCTTCCACCGGATCGTCGGCCGCGCCTCCGTCGACCTGATCAAGAGCGGCGGGTACCGGATCGGCGCGGGCGAGGTCGAGGCGGCCCTGCGCGACCACCCGGCGGTGGCGGACGCGGCCGTGGTCGGCGCGCCGGACGAGGACCTCGGCCAGGCGGTCGTCGCGTACGTCATCCCGGCCGGTCCCGTGACGGGGGAACAGCTGACGGCCTTTGTGGCGGAGCGGCTCTCGGTGCACAAGCGGCCCCGACGGGTGGTCCTGGTGCCCGAACTGCCCAGGAACGCCATGGGAAAGGTGCTGAAGAAGCAGCTGCTCGCGGACTCGGCACACGGGTGACGGGCGGTCACCCGGCGGGTGCCGGGTGACGCCCGCTCACCTTCCGTGAGCCCTTCCTTTGGCGCACTCCACTGCGCGCTGTGAGCGGACGCGTGCCTAACGTGACACGCAGGCAGAACTGAATCCCCGGGCTCCACGCCGCAGCTTCCGGCCGCACGGCCGGAAGCCGCGGCATGTCGGCCGCGGATCCGTTCCGGCCTTCGTCCAGCGTTCCGCGATCCGCGTTCCGCGTTCAGTGCTCAGCAAAGGAAGACAGCAGGATGACGACCGTCAACACCGGCGCACCGGGTGCCGCCGACGAGCCGACCGGGCAGCACGCCGCCGCCACCGCCTCCCAGCCGGCGGAGGGTGCCCGCACCTTCCGTCCCTCCCGTGCGGCGCGGGTCCGCCGGGGGATAGGCATGGTGGCCGTGATCGTGGCGGGTACGGGCGTGCTCGGCCTCGGCACCGGGGTGGGCAGCGCCGCCGCCGAGCCGGCGCCCGCCCACGCGGGGTGGGACGGGTCGCGGTACTGGTTCAAGAACAGCCAGGGCCAGTGGCGCTGGACGACCCACTACGACGTGTACCTGGCGCGGACGGGGGCGTCGGCCGGAACCGCCACCGCCTCCCCGTCCGCGACGACGGCGACCACGTCCGGGGGGATCACCCAGGGGTGGGACGGGTCGCGGTACTGGTTCAAGAACAGCCAGGGCCAGTGGCGCTGGACGACCCACTACGACGTCTACCTGGCGCGGACCGGAGGGTCGTCGGACGCGGCGACCTCGGCCTCCGGCGCGTCGTCCTCGACCCAGTCCTCCGCCGATTCCGCGGTGCCTGCGGCCGACGGTGACGTCGAGACGGCCGTGTCGTTCGCGCTCGCCCAGCTCGGCAAGCCGTTCAAGACGGCGGGGAACGGGCCGGACGGCTACGACTGCTCGGGCCTCGTCCAGCAGTCCTTCCGGCGCGGGGGCGTCGAACTGCCGCGCGTCGCCAACGACCAGTACGCGGCCACCACCCCGGTGAAGGCGAGCCAGCTGCAGCGCGGCGACCTGCTCTTCTGGTCGGACGACGGCACCGCGCGGGGCATCCACCACGTGGCGATCTACCTGGGCAACAACCAGTACGTGGAGGCTGCGCGACCCGGCACCCTGATCCGTGTCTCCCGGATCAGCAGCGGCTACTACCCGACCCACATGGGCCGGCCCTGAGCCGGTCCCGCGGACGGACGACGCCCGGGCCGGACGGTCCGGGCGTCGTCGTGGGCGGCGGTGCGGGCGGTGCCGCCGTGGGGGGCTGCGGGGGTGCGGCGAGGTGCCCGGCGGCGGAGTCCGGGCGGGTCAGGGGCGCCCGGGGCCGGGGGCGAGGCCGAGATCGGCCGGCCGGGGGAGGGCTCCGCGCGCGCCCGGGGCGGTGACGGCGAAGGCACCGGCCGCGGCGGCGGTGGCGGCTGCCGCCGGGAGGGACGCGCCGTCGGCGAGCCGCGCCGCCAGGGCGCCGCAGAAGACGTCGCCGGCGCCGGTGGTGTCGACGACGGTGGCCTCGGGGGCGGGGACGTGGTGGACCGCGCCGTCGGTGGCGACCAGTGCGCCGGCTGCGCCGAGGGTGATCACGGCGCCCTCGCCGAGGGCGGCCAGGGCGGTGGCGGCCGGGGCCGCGTCGGCGGCCTTCCCACGGGTCTCGCCGTGGGTCTCGCCGAGGACCTCGTCGTGGGCCTCATCGTGGGCCTCATCGTGGGTTTCGTCGTGGGGCCGGCCCGGGTCGCGGGCGCCCGCGAGCTGAGCGGCCTCGACGGCGTTGGCGACGATCAGCGGTCCCCGACCGGCAGGGCCCGGCCGGTCGGGGAGCCCGCCGACCGGGGCGGCGTTGTGGATCCAGCGGGGGCCGCCGTCGCGAAGGACGGCCGCGGTGGCCAGGATGCACTCCTCGGGGACCTCGCCGCTGGTGAGGACGACGTCGGCCGGGGTGAGGGCGAGCGAGGCGAGCGCCTCGGTCACCTCGGCGCCGGTGAGCCGGGCGTTGGCACCGGGGACCACCAGGATGCTGTTCTCGCCGGACGGGTCGACCATGACGACGGCCTGTCCGGTGGGGGCGTCCGTGTCGACGAGCACGGCGCCGATGTCGACGCCCGCCCCGCGCAGGTCGGCCAGGGCGGCGCGGCCGTCGGCGTCCGCACCGACCTTGGCGACCAGATGGGTGGGTGCGCCCATGGCGGCGGCGGCCACGGCCTGGTTGGCGCCCTTGCCCCCGAAGCCCTGGGCCGAGTCGGTCACCAGGACGGTCTCGCCGGGCGCGGGCAGGGCGGGGCAGCGGAGGATCCGGTCGACGTTGACGGAACCGACGGCCACGACGCGGCCGGGTGCGGTGGGTGCGGTCACCGTTCATCTCTATGCGGTCGGGCGGCGGGAGGCAACCGACGGGCGGGGAACCGGTGCGGCTTTCCCGTGCGTCTGTGGCAGGGCGCACGGGGTGCGGAGGGGGCGCGTGGAAGGATGTCGGACGCCGGTGGTCCGGGGTGCGCACTCCGGCGTGTCGCGGGTTGTACGGGCGTCGCGGCCAGGCCGCTGGCCTGGGCACATGCCTCTGTCATCCGGTGCGGCCGGCGGCCGCGAGCAGGGCGGTCGGGGAGGCATGGGGACCGGCGCGGCGGGGGTACCACCTCGGGTGGCGCTGGTTCGGCTGACGGGGGCGCCGCCCGGTGCGAACGGCGCCGGGGGAGGTCGAGGGGCAGGGGACGTTTGTGATCGTCTGGGTCAATGGCACGTTCGGGGCGGGCAAGTCGAGTGCCTGCCGCGAGTTGGTGGAACTGCTGCCCGGCAGCACGCTGTTCGATCCCGAGCTGATCGGGTTCGGGCTGCGCGCGATGCTGCCGGCCGACCGGATGGCGGCGGTGTCCGACTTCCAGGACCTGCCGGCCTGGCGCCGGCTGGTGCCCGAGACGGCCGCCGCACTGCTCGGCGAGGTGGGCGGGCCGCTGGTGGTCCCGATGACGTTGCTCCGGGAGGACTACCGGGACGAGATCTTCGGTTCGCTGGCCTCGAACGGCATCACGGTGCACCATCTCGTTCTCGATCCTGAAGAAACGATCCTGCGCGAACGCATAGCGCAGCGTGAGGAGTGCCCGGACGATCCGGAGCGCAGCGCGCGGATCCGGCAGTGGTGCCTGGACCATCTGCCCCGCTACCGCGCCGCCCGCCGCTGGCTCGGCCGGGACGCGCGGCTCGTCGACACCGCGGGCCTCACCCCGCGCGAGACCGCCGTCCGGCTCGCCCAGCTGGTCCGGGACGGGTCCGCCCGCTGCCCGATCGTCCAGAGTCCCGACCCCACCGGGGACACCGTCGCGGCCGCGGTCCTGCTCTTCGACGAACAGGACCGGGTACTGCTGGTCGATCCGGTGTACAAGCCGGACTGGGAGTTTCCCGGCGGAGTGGTCGAACGCGGCGAGGCGCCGACCGACGCCGCCCTCCGGGAGACGGCCGAGGAGCTCGGCCTGCGGCTCGACCCGTCGGTGCTGCGGCTGCTGGCCGTCGACTGGGAGCCGCGGACCGGGCCGCGCCGGGGCGGGCTGCGCCTGGTCTACGACGGCGGGCTGCTGGACGCCGCCGGCCGGCAGGGGCTGCTGCTCCAGCAGGAGGAACTGCGCGGCTGGCGGTTCGTCAGCCTGGAGGAGGCCGCCGGGCTGCTGCCGCCGGGGCGCTACCGGCGGCTGGCCGCCGCGCTGGACGCCAGGCGGTGCGGGGAGCTGCGGTACCTGGAGGCCGGGCGCCGGGCCGGGGTGGGGCTGGCCAGGACGGCCGACGCGGCGTAGGCCGTCCGTCGTCGGTCGGCCGTCCACCGCAGGCGGCCGAGCGGTTGGGCCGCGGCGTGGCCGGCGGGGCGGTCTCGGTGCGTGGGGCGGGCGCGGCCGGTGCGGCGTGTGCCGATGACGGCACGACGGCGGTCGGGCGGCGGCAGGATGAGGGCATGCCCTTCACACTGAGTCACCCGGCCGCCGTGCTGCCCCTGCTGCGGGCGGCGGGGGAGCGCGGGCCGCTGGTCGCGTCGGCCCTGGTCGCCGGGTCGCTGGCGCCGGACGTGCCGTTCTTCGCCGAGTCGCTGCTGCCGGGGGTGTACCGGCACGGCCGGCTGACCCACCGCTGGTGGGCGGTACCGACCGTGGACGTCGCGGTCGCGGCCGTGCTGGTGGCCGGCTGGCACGGGCTGCTGCGCGGGCCGCTCGTCGGGCTGCTCCCGGAGCGGTGGGCGGGCCGGGCCGAGGCGCTGACGGTCCGCCGGAGTCGGCGGGAGGACCGGGAACCCCGGGTCGTGAGCGGGGCGGACGCCGCCTGGTTCGCGGCCTCGGCGGCGCTCGGCGCGGCCAGTCACGTGGGGTGGGACGCCTTCACCCACGGGGGCCGGCTCGGTGCCCGGCTGGTGCCGGCACTGGAGCGGCCGGTCGCCGGTGGGCCGCCTCTGTACACGGTGCTGCAGTACGGCACGTCGGTCCCGGCGCTGGCAGCGGTGGCGGGGTACGCGGTGCGTGCGGCCCGGGCGGCGGAGCCGGTCGCGCCGGCGGTCGTGCTGACGGACCGGGTCCGGCGCTCCGCCGTCGTGGGGCTCGGCGCGGCGACGGCGGCCGGGGTGGTGCACCGGCTCGTGCCGCTGCGGCGTCGGGTGATCCCGGAGGTGTGCTTCGGGGCGGGCGCCGGGCTGGCGGTCGGTGCGGTGGGGTACGCGCTGGTCCGGGCCGCGGTGGCCGGGGTCCGGACGGCGCGCGGGTAGTGCCGGGGCGGTGTGTGAGCCGGGGCAGGGGCGCGCGGGCCCGGCGTGCACGGCGGCACCCGAGGTGTTCGTCCGGCGTGGGACGGACGGGCCGCGCCGTCGTGGTGGACGGCGCGGCCCGGTAGTGCACCGGTGGTGACCCGGGGGCTGCCCGGCGGTGGCTCCTCGTCAGACGGATCGCAGCTCGGCGTAGCGGCGCAGGAAGAGCGCCTCGGCGAGCGCCATCCGCTCCAGCTCCAGCGGGTCGACGCTCTCGTTGACCGCGTGGATCTGGGTGGTGGGCTCCTCGACGCCGATCAGCACGATCTCCGCCTCCGGGTAGAGCGTGCGCAGGGTGTTGCAGAGCGGGATCGAGCCGCCCTCGCCGGAGGTGACCATCGGGGTCCCGAAGGCCTCCGCCATCGCCTCGCCCATCGCCTCGTACGCCGGGCCGGAGGTGTCGGCGCTGAACGGCGCGCCGTTGCCCTGGCGCTCGACGGTGACCCGGGCGCCGAACGGCACCTGGGCCTCCAGGTGGGCGACCAGCGCCTCCTGGGCGGCGGCCGTGTCGGTGCCCGGCGGGACGCGCAGGCTGACGGACGCCTTGGCGGAGGCCTGGACGGAGGAGGTGGCGCCGATCACCGGCGGGGCGTCGATGCCGAGGACGGTGACCGCCGGGCGGGCCCAGAGCCGGTCGGCGACGGTGCCGGTACCGGTGAGCGCGACGCCGTCCAGCACCTTGGCGTCCGCGCGGAACTGCTCGTCCGGGTACTGCACGCCGTTCCAGGTCTGGCCGCCGGTCAGGCCGGCGACCGCCACGTCGCCGTGCTCGTCGTGCAGCGAGGCGAGCACCTTGACCAGGGCCTGCAGCGCGTCCGGGGCGGCGCCGCCGAACGCGCCGGAGTGCAGGTTGCCGGCCAGGGTGCGGACGGAGACGTCCACCACGGTCATGCCGCGCAGCGAGGCGGTGACGGTGGGCAGTCCGGCGGCGAAGTTGCCGGTGTCGCCGATGACGACGACATCGGCGGCGAGCAGTTCGGGGTGCGCCTCGGCGTAGCGCTCCAGACCGCCGGTGCCCTGCTCCTCCGAGCCCTCGACGATGATCTTCAGCCCGACGGGGTACCCGCCGTCCACCTGGCGCAGCGCCCGAAGGGCCGTCAGGTGCATCAGGATGTTGCCCTTGCAGTCGGCCGCGCCGCGTCCGTACCAGCGGCCGTCACGCTCGGTCAGCTCGAACGCCGGGCTGATCCAGGCGTCCTCGTCGAGCGGCGGCTGGACGTCGTAGTGCGAGTAGAGCAGGACGGTCGGCGCGCCGGCCGGGCCGGGAAGCTCGGCGTAGACGGACCGGGTCCCGTCGGGGGTGTCCAGCAGCCGGACGCCGGTCAGGCCCTCGGCCGCGAACGCCTCGGCGACCCAGTGGGCGGCCTTGTCGCACTCCTCGACCGGGAACTGACGGGGGTCGGCGACGGACGGGAAGGCGACCAGGTCGGCGAGGTCGGTCCGGGCGCGGTCCATCAGGGACCGGACGGCGTCGGCCAGGCGCTGCTGCTGCGGCATCGTGATGCTCCGGGTAGGGCTGGTCCGTCCGAGGGATGGTGCGGGCGAACGTCGTTGACGGGGGGTAGCGCCGATCATAGGCGGACACGAACGGTCGCCCGGCCGGGGGCGGCCGGCGGCGGCACCGGGCACGGCACCGGCCGGGGACGGGGTCCGGCGGGCACGGGGCGGCCCGGGCGGCGTCGAGCGGTGCGGCGGGGGGATTCGGCCGCGCGTTCGGGGCGGTGCGGCCGACACCGGGGAGGTCGGCCGCACTAGGATTGCTGTCCGTGACTGACTCCGGAAGCCCTGATTCTCGTAGCCCGCACAATGCCAGTAGCCCGCACGACACCAGTGGCCCGCAGGCCGAGCGAGGCCCGCTCGACGCCGACGCCCCGGCCGAGGCCGCGTTCGAGGCCGTGGTCGAGGCCGACGCCGTGGTCGGCGCCGAGGCCGACGGGCCCGGCCGGCTGGACGGCGTCTGGGACGTCGTCGTCGTCGGTGCCGGGCCGGCCGGCTCCTCGGCCGCGTACGCCGCCGCGGCCCAGGGCCGGCGGGTGCTGTTGCTCGACAAGGCCGAGCACCCCCGGTACAAGACCTGCGGCGGGGGCATCATCGGCCCCTCCCGGGACAGCCTCCCCCCGGACTTCGAGCTCCCGCTCCAGGACCGGGTGCACGCCGTCACCTTCGCGTACCGCGGCCGGTTCGCCCGCACCCGGCGTTCGAAGCGGATGCTGTTCGGGCTCGTCAACCGGGACGAGTTCGACCTGCGCCTGGTCCAGGCGGCCAAGCAGGCGGGCGCCGTGCTGGTCACCGGAGTGACCGTCACCGGGGTGGAGCAGCGCGGCGGCGAGCACCGGACGGCGCTGGTCACCGCCGCCGACGGGCGCACCTTCGAGGCCCGCGCCGTGGTCGGGGCGGACGGCAGCGCGAGCCGGATCGGCCGGCACGTGGGTGTCTCCTTCGACCAGATCGACCTCGGGCTGGAGGCGGAGATCCCCGTCCCGCCGGAGGTCGCGGCCGACTGGGCGGGCCGGATCCACCTCGACTGGGGCCCGCTGCCGGGAAGCTACGGCTGGGTGTTCCCGAAGACCGAGTCGGGCAGCCTGACCGTCGGGGTGATCTCGGCACGCGGTGACGGCGAGCGGACCAAGCAGTACCTCGCCGCCTACATCCGCCGGCTGGGGCTGGCGGGCTTCCCGCCGAGCGTGGAGTCCGGCCACCTGACCCGCTGCCGGGCCGAGGACTCGCCGCTCTCGCGCGGCCGGGTCCTGGTGGCCGGTGACGCGGCCGGGCTGCTGGAGCCGTGGACCCGCGAGGGCATCTCGTACGCGCTGCGTTCGGGCCGGCTGGCCGGGGAGTGGGCGGTGAAGGTGGCCGAGGCGGGCAACGCGGGCGAGGTGCGGCGCGAGGCGCTGAACTACGCGTTCGCGATCAAGGCGGGCCTGGGCGTGGAGATGCGGGCGGGGAAGCAGATGCTGAACGCGTTCGAGCACCGGCCGTACCTGTTCCACGCGGCGGTCTGCCTGGTCGACCCGGCCTGGCGGGCCTTCGCCCGGACCACGCAGGGGCACACCACGTTCGCCCAGGTGCTCCGGGACTACCGGGCGGCCCGGCGACTGGCGGCACTGGCCTCGCGCTGAGGACCGGCGGTGACGCTCCGCCGGGGAGGGGTTCCCCGGCGGAGCGTCGGCCGTGCCGTGGTGCTACTTGAGCCCGTTGTCGATCGCCGTGATGAGGGTGCCGCCCGGAGTGTCACCGGTCATTTCCCAGATCATCGCGCCGAGCAGGCCCTTCGATTTCAGGTAGGCCGTCTTCTTGGCGATCGACCAGGTGTCGTCGAAGGTCCACCACTGCCCGCCCGCACCCGTGTACCCGTAGGTCGAGACGGACTGTTCGTCGTGGTAGACGGACAGGTTGGGGAAGGTGGTGATGAGGTTGTTGTACCCGCGGGTCCCGGCCTCCTCGGCGAACTGGCCGGGGGCTGCGCCGGTCGCGCTCTGCCATTCACCCTTGACGCCGCCGTCGGCGACGCCCTGCCAGCCGCGGCCGTAGAAGGCGAGGCCGATGGTGAGCTTGCGCGGGTTGACGCCGGCGTCCAGGTAGGGCTTCAGCGCCGCGTCCACGCTGAAGTGGTTCGGGTACGGGTCCTGGGCGTCCGGGTAGAGGTTGCCCTGGTGGCCGGTCCGGTTGGGCTCCCACGAGTTGTCGCTGCCGGCGCCGTGGAAGTCGTAGCCCTGGACGTTGGCGATGTCCAGGTAGTTGAAGATCTTCGAGAGGTCCCAGCCCTGGTCGATCTTGACCGGGTCCGCCGGGGTGAAGGCGGTCAGCAGCTTGTGCGAGCCGCCGAGCGCGTCGAGCTGCTTGCGGAACTCGGCGAGCAGCAGGGTCAGGTTGCCCTTGTCGTTGGCGTTGTAGTGGTTGCCGGCGTGGCCGTCGGGCGAGCCGGGCCACTCCCAGTCGAGGTCGATGCCGTCGAAGATGCCCGCCGCGACGCCGTCACCGCCGGCGCCGTTGTAGAGCGGCAGGTTGCCCTTGATCCACACGTCGACGCAGGACTTGACGAACTTCTGCCGCGAGGCGTCCGTCGCCGCCGCGTCCGAGAAGTACTTGGAGTAGGTCCAGCCGCCCAGCGAGACGACGATCTTCAGGTGGGGGTACTTGGCCTTCAGCTTCTTCAGCTGGTTGAAGTTGCCGCGCAGCTTGCCCCAGCCGTCGTCGGCCACGCCGTCCACCGACTGGGCGGCGCTCATCGGGCGGCCGTAGTCGGCGTCGGCGTCGCCCGCGCCGGTGCCCTGGTCAGGGTCCTGCGGGTTGGCGGTGGTGCCCCTGGTGACACCGGCCATGCAGGTCAGGTTGACCGGATCGATGTTCTCGAAGGCGTAGTTGATGACGTCGAGCTTGGCCGCGCTGCCCGAGGTGTCGAGGTTCTTGACGAAGTACTGGCGGCCGTAGATGCCCCACTGGGTGAAGTAGCCGACGCGGGCGTACTTGCCGGCGCCCACCAGGTCGGAGGTGGTGACGGAGAGCGGGGCCGAGGCCGGCGAGGCGTTGTCCGCGCCGTCCCGGGCCTTCACCGTGAAGGTGTAGTTCGTCGACGGCGAGAGGCTGCTGACGGTGGCGGTCAGCGTGGAGCCGGTCACCGTGCGGACCAGGGTGGCGCCCTGGTAGACGTCGTACGCGGCGACCCGGAGGTTGTCGGTGGCGGCGTTCCAGGCGAGCGTCACCTCGCTCGAACCCACCGCGGTGGTGCGGAGGTTGGTCGGAGCGGTGGGCGGGGTCGGGTCGGTGGCCGGGTCGAAGGTGGTGGCGGTGACGGGCGCGCTGAGCGGGCCGGTGTTGCCACGGGTGTCCTTGGCCCGGACGGTCAGGGTGTAACTGGTGGCCGGGGTCAGTCCGGTGACCAGTGCGTCGGCGGTGGCGCTGGTGGCGAGCACGGTCGCCCCGCTCAGCACCTCGTAGGAGGCGACCTGGAAGTCCCCGCCGGTGGCGGCCGGCCACTTCAGGGCGAGGCTGCGCGCGGTCGAGTCGGTGACCACCGGGGTGCCGGGCGCGGACGGCAGGACGTCCGAACTGCCGTCGCACTTGTCGCCGTTGATCCGGCAGCCGGTCGGTGTGCCGACCGGCCCGTTGGCGACGAACCAGAAGCTGTACGGCTCGGTGGTGCCGCGGGCGGGCACGTTGGCGTTGTAGAACGCGTTGGTGGCGGTGATGTGGCGGCCGTTGGCCGTCGCGGTGCCGTTGTAGCTGTTCTGGATGGTCACGCCGGCCGGCAGGTCGAACTCCAGGGTCCAGCCGGAGACGGCGGCGGCGTTGTCGTTGCGGACGATGTAGGTGCCCTTCCACCAGGACCCGTTGTTCTCGGTGGTGAAGGTGGCGGTGAGCTTCCCGGCGGCGTTGGCCGGTGTGGCCAGCGCGGTGATCGCGGCCAGCGGGAGGAGCAGGACGGACAGCAGCGCCAGCAGTCTGTGGCGCACGCGCGGGCGGTGTGCCCGGGGTCGAGCGGACATGGTTCTCCCTGTGACTGTGGGGGTTGGACAGGGTGACGTAGAACCGTACGGATGGTGCGGGTGGTGCCTGGTGGGGCGGGGTGGTGCCGGATCGGACCGTGGCGCTGGGGTGGTGCGTGGCCGATCGATGCCCGCGTTTGTGGGGAGACGGGGCATGGGAACTGTAGGAGGACTGGACCAATGCGTCAACAGGTCTGTACCAGTGGGGAGTTGACGGGCCAGGTCGGGACGGGGCCGGCGCACGGTTCGAACGCGCCCCGGGCGGGGTCCGCCCGCGCCTCGCGCGGGACTAGGGACGGCGGCGCGGGTCGCCGGCCAGCTCGTCGCCGAGCGGGCTGCGGGCGTACAGCACCGATCGGCCGTGCCGGGCCCGGGTCACCAGGCCGGTCGCGTGCAGCACGGCCAGGTGCTGGCTGACCGCGCCCGCGGTCACGCCGAGCCGGTAGGCGAGATCGGTGGTGGTGGCCGGCTCCGCGAGCAGCGTCAGCAGGCGCGACTTCGGCGCGCCGAGCAGCTGTTCCAGCGCGCGCGGAGTGGCCGGCGGTCGGGGGTCGGCCATGCCGGCCTGCCGCGTGCCGGGTAACTGATCTGCGGTGCACGGTCGTTGCTGATCATCGTGATCGCGCCCCGGGCGAAGAACGTCGGCACCAGGACCAGGCCGCGCCCGTCCACGGTGATCTCGCCGTCCCCGTCCGACCAGTGCCGGTTGATCGACAGCAGGCCGTCCGCCCAGTGCAGCCGCCGGTCCAGGTCGGCGAACAGCGCCGCGGCCCCCTGCTGGGCCAGCACCCGTGCCCGGTAGACCAGGTCGGCCTCCAGCACGGCGCGGGCCTGCGGCCACCAGCCCGGCGCCAGGCAGCACTCCCAGTACTCCTCCAGCGCGTCGGCGATCCGGGCCAGCAGCCGGGCCGGATCGGCCAGTCCGTCCGCCAGGCCGGCGGGCATCGGCCGGCGGTCCAGCTGGAAGGTCAGTTCCAGCTCAGGGCGCAGCTGTTCGGGCGGCAGTGCCCGGACGGTGGCCAGCTCGGTGCGGAAGTCGGGCGAGGGGGTGACCGGGCGCGGGGTCAGGAAGTCCGGGACCCAGCGGTTGGGCGAGACCAGGGAGAGCAGCAGCGTGGAGTCCAGCCGCTCGAAGGCGGGCCGGAGGCGCTCGAAGGCGGGCGACTGGAAGGCGTAGACGCCGGGATGGGTCCACATCCGCAGGCTGAGCGACGCCTCCTGGATCGGCGAGCAGGCGAACCAGGTGGTGGCCAGGTCGGCCAGGCCGAGCTTGAACCGGTGCACGCGGCCCCCTCCCCGGCTGCTTTTAGGCCCAGCCTAAATCAGTACTGCGGACGGGCCGTCTCGGGGTGTGATCGTGGGCATGACCACCTCACCGGCGGCGACCGCCGCACCCACCTCCGGCCTGCCCGGAAACGGCCAGGACGGCGAAAGCGACGGAATCGGCGCGAGCGGCGGGACCGGCGGGATCGGGGGGATCGGCCGAAGCGGCACGACCGGCACGACCGGCGGTCCGCCGGGACCGCCGGGGCCGCCCGCGAAGCCCGGGCCCCGGCAGTCCCGGGCCGCCCGGCTGCTGCACCCCGACCCGATGGTCCGGCGGCTCGCCGGGATCACCCTGCTCAACACCGTCGGCAGCGGGCTCTCGCTCTCCGTCGGCGTGCTGTTCTTCACCGGTGTCCTCGGCCTGAGCGCCGCCCAGCTCGGTCTCGCGCTCACCGCCGCCGGGCTCTGCGGGGTCGTCGCGAGCGTCCCCGCCGGGCGGGCCGCCGACCGCTGGGGGGCGAAGCGGATCCTGGTGGTGCTGGTCGCGCTCACCGGTCTGGGCACCGCCGGCTACACGCTGGTGGACGGCTATCCGGCGTTCGTCGCCCTGGCCTGCCTGGTGGCCGCCGCCGACCGGGGCGGATCGGCCGTCCGCAATGCCCTGTACGCCCAGGTGCTGCCCGCCGACAAGCGGGTCGCGGGCCGCGCCTACCTGCGGGTGGTGACCAACGTCGGCCTCTGCCTCGGCACCGGCGTGGGCGCCGTCGCCCTCCACCTGGACTCGCGGCCCGCCTATCTGACGGCGATCCTGGCCGACGCCGCCACCTACCTGGTGGTGTCGGTGCTGTTCCTGCGGCTGGCCGTGCCCGGGCAGGGCGGTGCGGGGTGGGGCGGCGCGGGGCGCGAGCGGCCGGCGGAGGAGGGGCTCCGGACGCCGGAGGGGGCGCGGACGCGCAGCCGGAACCCGGCACTGCGGGACGGACCGTTCCTGGTGGTGACCGCACTCAGCTCGGTGCTCGGCCTGCAGTTCGCGATGCTGGAGGTGGGCGTGCCGCTCTGGATCGTCCAGGAGACCGACGCGCCGCGGATCACCGTGGCCGGCACTCTGATCGTCAACACCGTGCTGGTGATCGCCTTCCAGGTGCGGGCCACCAGGGGCACCGAGGACCCGGCCGCCGCCGCCCGGGTCTGCGGCCGGGCCGGGCTGATCCTGGCCGCCTCGTGCCTGGTGCTCGCACTCGCCCACGGCGCGCCGGCCCCGATCGCCGCCGTGGTGCTGCTGGTGGGCGTGGCGCTCCAGGCGATCGGCGAGGTGCTGAGCCAGGCCGGCAGTTGGGCGCTCAGCTACGACCTGGCCGGCGAGCGGGCGCACGGTGCCTACCAGGGTGTCTACAACGCGGGGAACTCTGCCGCGCTGATGATCGGACCGGCGGTGGTCTCGACCGTCGTCATCGGGTACGGCCTGGCAGGCTGGGCCGCCCTCGGCGCACTGCTCGCCGCCGCGGGCCTGGCCATGGGGCCCGCCGTCCGGTGGGCCTCGGGCGGCGGCCGGGCGCGGTGACCGAGCCGGTGCAGCTGCGCCCGCGCCCCCGCGCCGTACCGCCCGCGCAGCGCCGCCGGGTCCGGAGCCGGAGGTCCGGCGCCGGATGCGGCGGCCGCGCCGGGAACTACTCCGGCACCACCGCGAGTGCCTCGATCTCGATCAGCACCTCGGGCAGGAACAGCGCCGAGACCTGCATCGCCGAGCTGGTGGGGAGCGGGATGTCACCGAAGAACTCCTCCCGGGCCTCGCGGACGGCGGGCAGGTGCCCGATGTCGGTGAGGAAGTAGGTGAGCTTGACGAGGTCGGAGAAGTCCGCCCCGGCGGCGGCCAGGCAGCGGCGGATGTTCTCGAAGATCTGCCGCGCCTGCGCCTTCGGGTCGCCGGTGCCGACCAGCCGCCGCTCCTCGTCGAAGGCGACCTGGCCGGAGACGGCCACCAGCCGGCCGGTACCGGTGACGACCTGGGTGTAGCCGGTGCCCGGGGCCACGCCGGGAGGCTCGGCGATGTGCGTGAGGTGGGCGGTCTTCCGCCCGGGTTCGGTGGTCATGGGCTCATCGTGGCCGACGGGTGATCACCGCACCAGTGCCTTTCCGGATCGGGCCCGGGTGCCCGGGCGCGACTCCACCGCGCAGGGCGGGCGGACCGCCACCGGATTTCCCGCGCCGGGCACGGGTGGCTCTGGTCGAGCGGAGGGTGGGCGTGCCAGAGTCGTCCGGCGCCGCCCCACCGGACGGCGGGCGCCCCTCCGACCCACCCTCAGCCGGAAAGCAGGACCGCACCGATGACCCGCGAAGTGCCTCTCGTCCACGTCACCACCGAGGACGCCGTCACCACCCTCACCCTCGACTCGCCCCACAACCGCAACGCGCTCTCCACGCGGCTGATGGCCGAGCTCACCGCCGGCCTCGCCGCCGCGGCGGCCGACCCGCAGGTGCGCGCGGTCGTGCTGACCCACGCCGGCAAGGTGTTCTGCGCCGGTGCGGACCTCTCCGAGGCGACGGGGGCCGACCCGACCGTCGGGCCGCGCGGTCTGGTCGACCTCCAGCGGGCGATCGTGGACTGCGCCAAGCCGGTCATCGCCGCCATCGACGGTCACGTCCGGGCCGGCGGCCTCGGGCTGGTCGGCTCGGCCGACCTGGCGGTGGCCGGTCCGGCCGCCACCTTCGCGTTCACGGAGGTCCGGCTCGGCCTGGCCCCCGCCGTCATCTCGCTGCCGCTGCGCCCCAAGCTGGACCCGCGCGCGGCCTCCCGCTACTACCTGACCGGCGAGGTCTTCGACGCCGCCGAGGCGGCCCGGATCGGGCTGATCACGCAGGCGGCCGACTCCGGAGAGGCCGTCGCCCTCGCGCTGAAGGGGCTGCTGGACGCCCTGCGGCTCGGTTCGCCGCAGGGGCTCGCCCAGTCCAAGCGGCTGGCCAACGCCGAGGTGGTGCGGTCCTTCGAGCGGGACGCCGACGAACTGGTCGAGCTGTCGGCGCGGTTGTTCGGCTCGGAGGAGGCACAGCAGGGGATGCGAGCGTTCCTCGAGAAGCGACCGGCACCCTGGGCCCGTTGACGTTGACGTTGACGTTGACGTTGGCGTTGGCGTGCGGCGTGCGGCGTGCGGCGTGCGGCGTGCGGCGTGCGGCGTCGTGTGGCGGGGGCCGGGCCCGCGGCCCCGCGCCGGCCCCCCCCCCCCAGCCCCAAAACCCGGTGGCGGCCCCCCAGGGCCAGGCCCAGCCGCGCCCCCCAAAGGGCCAC
>NZ_JBHXDN010000027.1:22257-110827 GCF_042726075.1 Kitasatospora sp. NPDC127035
GGGGGGGGGGGGGGGGGGGGGGGGGGGGGGGGGGGGGGGGGGGGGGGGGGGCCGGCCCGGGCCCCCGCCCCGGGCCCCCGCCGGCCTCAGCCGATGACGGCGGTCTCGCGCCAGAGGTCGAGCAGCGACCGGTCCCCGGAACGGGCCACGCGCCCGGCATCGGCGGGCAGCCGGTTCCAGAGCAGCAGGTAGAGGTCACGGGCCGGGCCGGTGAGCGTCAGGTCGGCGGCCGGGGCGTCGTCGGCGAGTTCGACGGTCAGCGGTTCCCGGCTGACGGTCAGCAGCCAGGAGCCCGGCCCTTCGCCCCCGTCGCCGTCGGTCGCACGGACCAGTACCGTCCTGGGCCGGTCGCTCCGCACCCGACCGCGGCTGAGCGTCATGAACCCGCGCAGCAGCTCGTCGATCCCGTCCCGCGCGAGGGCCGGGCCGACCGCCGGGCCCTCGGTCCCGGCCGCGGCGTCCGCGTCGAAGCGGTGCACGGCGGTCTCGTGCGCCTGGCGGCGGGCCCAGAAGGCCAGCGGGCCGGTCGTCGGCAGGACGGTCCAGCAGTCCAGGTCGGCCGGGGCGGCGGCGAGCGTCGTCACCAGGGCGGAGTGGCCGGCCCGGAACCAGTCGACCAGCTCGGCGTCGTCCGGCTCCGGGCCCCAGGCGGCGCGTTCGCCGTCGGCGTCCATCCGGCTCCGGTGCCCGTCGCGGACGGTCGCCGTCGCCCAGCGGTGCACCTGGCCGGTGTGCAGCAGCAGATCGCGCAGCCGCCAGTCCGGACAGGTGGGGACGGGCGCGGAGAGGTCGGTGCCGGCGGCGGCGTCCGCGAGCAGGGTGCCCTCGCGGTGCAGCGCTTCGAGGTGTTCGGTGATCTCCATGGTCGGGGAGTCTCGCAGTACTGGCGGCTTTCGGACACGGCCGCCGGGACGGTCGGCCGGATTGGGCGGTCCGTCGGCGGCTTCCGGTGGGTGCCGGTGGGTGCCGGGGGACCGCGACCGGGCCGCACGGGTGCACCCTCGCGGCCGTCCTGCGGTGGCCGTGTGACCTTGGCCGCCTCGACGCCGGGGGCGTCGTACGGACCGGTAACGTGAGCGCATGCCGATCACGCGTTCCCTGTACACCGCGGCCCGGGCCGTCGGCCGGCGAGCCGCGGGCCGCGCCGTCCACCGGGGCTGGCAGTGGGTCCAGCGGGCCGGCGCGGTGTCCACCGAGAGCCCCGGGCCGTACCGGTTCGGCGAGCTGGGCGCCGGGACCAAGCTGACGTTCCCGCTCGGGGCCGTGTTCAACGAGCAGTGGATCACCATCGGCCCGTTCTCGATCATCGGTGAGCGGGTCACGATCAGTGCCGGCTTCCTGCCGGGGCTCGACCTCGGACCCGAGCCGATCGTCCGGATCGGCGGCGGCTGCGTGATCGGCCGGGACAGCCACATCGTCGGCCACGAGTCGATCGTGCTCGGCGACGACGTCTGGACCGGTCCGGGCGTCTACATATCCGACCAGGCGCACGAGTACCGGTCCACCGACCTGCCGATCGGCAAGCAGTGGCCGCGCAACGAGCCGGTCGAGATCGGTTCGGGCAGCTGGATCGGCACCGGCGCGGTGATCCTCCCCGGTGCCCGGTTGGGCCGCAACGTCGTCGTCGCGGCCGGCTCGGTGGTGCGGGGTGAGGTGCCGGACCACACGGTGGTGGCGGGTGCCCCGGCGAAGGTCGTCCGCCGCTGGACGGAGGCGGAGGGGTGGGAACCGCCGTTCCGCAGCGAGCCTCCCCGACCGCTGCCCGACGACGTGACCGCCGCGCAGCTGCGGGCGCTGGCGGGGTGGGACCTGCGGCTGCCCGGTGAGTCGGAGGGCTGAGACCGGGGGTGGGGGAAGGCGGCGGCCGGGAGCCGTGTCAGGTCGGTTCCTGGGCAGGCTCCGAGCGGCCTGAGTGATCCGAGCGACGAAGGAGGCCCGGAGGGGCCTGGCGGCCCTGGCGGCCCTGGTGGTCCTTGGGGTCCTTCGGGTCCGGGACGCTCGGGAGGTCGCCGCGGCCCGGTGGGCCGGTCGGAACGGCGCGGTGGCCGGTGTCGCGTTCCGCGTCGCGGGCGGCGATGGCGGCGGTGATGCGCGGCAGGTGGGCGGGCCGGGCCGGGTCCAGGCCGGTGAGGACGGCGATCCTGCGCAGCCGGTAGTCGACGGTGTTCGGGTGCAGATGGAGCACCTGTGCGGTGTGACGGCGGTTCAGGCCGCCGGACAGGTGGACGCGCAGGGTGGCGAGCAGTTCCCCGCCGTCCTCCAGCGGTGCGAGCAGCGCGGCGAGTCGGCCGCGGGCGTGGCTGGGCCGGCAGAGCTGGTACTCCAGCAGGAGGTCGTCCAGCCGGTGCAGCCCGGGCGGTCGGCCGACGGTCCGGGCCACCTGGAGCACCTCGTCGGCGAGTGCCGCCGCCGCAGGCACCCCGTCAGGCCCGGCGGCCGACCCGCCGGCCCGGACGGTGACGCCCGCCGCGCGTGCGGTGCGGTCCACCGTGTCGGCGAGCCGCTGCCAGACGGCCTCCGGTACGGCGTTCGGCGCTTGCTCCAACGGGACCAGGACCACCCCGCCGGTGACCGAGAGCGCCGACAGCGCCGACTGCCGGGTGGCGTGGTCGAGTTCGGTGCGCAGCCGGCGCAGTTTGCGGTGGCCGGCCACGGCCCGGTCGACGTCGGGAGACCGCTCGTCCGGATGGTCGGCGACGGCCAGGCAGAGCACGGCGTACGCGGACGGGAGGCGGAGGCCGGCGCGTCTCGCGGCCTCCACGGCGGGCGCGCCGTCCAGCAGTGCGGTGAGCAGGGCGTGCCGGGCGGTCTGCCGTTCGTCGGGGCCGGTGCGCCGCTCGTCCAGGTAGCCCGCCCCGGCCGCGGCGGTGGCCTGGCGGAGCTGGTCGAGCAGCAGCCGGTTGAGGACCAGCAGGTCGGCCGCGTCGCCGTCGCGGGCGTGCCGGGCGACCAGTTCCCAGCAGACCTCCAGGCCGAGGTGGTGGGCGAGCAGGACGGCGTCGAGCGGTACCCCCTCCTCGGCCCGCCGCGCCGCGGCCTCCCGGACGGCGGCGAACTCCGTTGCGGGGGCGGGAAGTCCGGTCCGGACGGCCTGGGCGAGCGCGCGGATCCGGCGCTCGGTGACCTGGACCAGTTCGCCGGTGACCTGCTCGCGGGGCAGCCGGCGGTAGGCCGGCACCCGGTCGAGCAGCGCGGCGACGACGGTCTCGACCAACTCCGGAACGGCGCCGAGCAGGCGCTGGTCGGCGGGGACGCCGCCGATCGCGGGGATCCGCCAATCGGTGGTGCGGGCGGGTGAATTGTGACCGGTCACAGGGATCACCGTCCAGGTCTGGGGGACACCCAAGGGCCAGGTCGGAGGGGCGACCGCATGATGGAGCCACTCGGGTTACCTGTTGGTAACAAACTTCCGCCGTGGAGGCAACAGTTGAGAACCCCACTTCTCCGCTTCGCCGCAAGACCGGTACACCGCAGGATCCTCGGTCCACTCGGCTCGGCCCTGCTGGCGGGCGTGCTGCTCGCCGGCGGGACGGCCGGGGCGGCTCGGGCGGCGGACGCGACCCCCACCGCGCCCGCCGCCGTCGCCTCCGCCGACCTCGCCCCGGCCGGTGAACTCCCGCCGGACGGCGACCCGGTGGCCTCGCCGCCCGGTGCCAACGACTGGAACTGCCGGCCGGGCGCGGCGCACCCGAACCCGGTCGTCCTGGTGCACGGCACCTTCGCGAACCGGTACGAGAACTGGCTCGCACTCTCGCCCCTGCTGAAGAGCAAGGGGTACTGCGTCTTCGCCCTCGACTACGGGTTGATCCCCGGCGTCACCTCGTCCGGCAGCGGGCTGCTGCTGCCGATCGGCGGACTCGGCCCGGTCGCGGAGTCGGCGGCCCAGCTCGGCCGCTTCGTCGACCTGGTGCGCGGTGCCACCGGCGCGGCGAAGGTCGACGTCGTGGGCCACTCGCAGGGCGGCATGCTGCCGAACTACTACCTGAAGTTCCTCGGGGGCGCGGCGAAGGTCGACAAGGTGATCGGGCTGGCGCCCTCCAACCACGGGACGACGCTCTCCGGGATCGCCAACCTGGCCCCGTACCTCCCCCGGGTCGCCGAGCTGATCTACACCGTCTGCGCCGCCTGCCGGGACCAGGTGGTGGGCTCGGACTTCAACCGGACCATGGCCTCGAAGCCGGACACCGTGCCGGGTGTCCGCTACACCGTGATCGCGACCGTGTACGACGAGGTCGTCACGCCGTACCGGACCCAGTTCCTGACCGGGCCGAACGTGAACAACGTGGTTCTGCAGGACCGTTGCCCGGTCTCCCCGGCCGAGCACGTGGCGATCGCCTTCTCGCCGACGGCGCTGCACCTGGTGACCAACGCCCTCGATCCGGGGCGCGCCACACCGGTGATCTGCGGCTGAGGCCCACGGAGGAGCGGTGGCCGGCGCGGTGGCCACCGACGCTGCGCAGGACGTCGGACCGGCCGACTTCCTGCGCAGCGGTGTGTCCGGGCTAGGCGGCGGACGGCCCGGCGGTGCGGAAGGTGACCACGGCGGTCACGCCCTCGGGTCGCAGGTCGTACGGACCGGCGGGTCCGAGGAGCGCGGCGTCGTAGCGGGTGAGGAGGGTGGAGCCGGCGGTCGCGGTGCCGGACAGGCAGACCAGCAGGACGGTGGCGCCGGCCGGGACGTCCACCGTGCGGGGCGCGTCCGCGAGCAGCAGGTCGGCGGTGACCCGGCCGCGCCGGGTCATCACGTTGAAGTCGACCAGCGGGCCGCCGAGCAGCCGGCAGTCGGTGGCCGCGTCGCCGGAGAAGGCGAACGGACGGAACGGGGCGTCGACGACGTGCTCGGCGCCGTCGACGGTCAGGGCCATGCCCTCGCCCTCGACGAGGGTGATCACCCGGTCGATGCCCGGGAAGGCGGAGAACGGACCGGCCGACGCGACGTCGGCGAGGCTGACCCGCCACCCGAACTCGTCCAGCCCGGAGCCTGCGGGGTGCCCGGCGACCTCCCTGGTCACCCCGCCGCCGTTCCGCCACGCCGTGGCGGGGCGCTCGGTGGCGTGCAGGAGCTGGACCGGTCCGTTGCTGCTCGTCATGGCGCGATCCTCGCACGGTGGGGGAGGGGCGGGACCCCGGGGGCGGTCCGCCGGGAGGCGGGCCCGGGCGCCGTCGGCCGCGGTGTCCACGCCGTCGTCGGCTCCGGGCCGGGCCGGGTGCGGGCGGGGGCGTGCGGGCGGGGGTGACGGGGCGGGCGGGTCAGCGGCGGCGGGCGGTGAGGGGGAGGACGGCCGCGACGGTGGCGGCGACCGCGACGCTGGTCAGGGCGACCGGGAGGCTGGTCGCGTCGGCCAGGAACCCGATGACGGGCGGGCCGACGAGCATGCCGCCGTAGCCGAGGGTGGACGCGAACGCCACCCCCTTCGGGCCGCCCTCGGCGCCGGCCCGGGCGATGGCGAGCGGGAATATGTTGGCCAGGCCGAGCCCGACCAGGACGAAGCCGGCTAGGGCGAGCGGCGCCGCCGGGGCGAGTGCGGCCAGCAGCATCCCGGCCGCCGCCGTGAGCCCGCCGAGGAACATCAGCCGGGTCTGGCCGAGCCGGACGGAGAGCCAGGTGCCGCCGACCCGGCCGGTCGTCATGGCGAGTGCGTAGGCCGCGTAGCCGGCTGCGGCCAGTCCGGCGCTCGCGTGGACGTCGTCGGTGAGGTGGAGGGTGGTCCAGTCGGCGACGGCGCCCTCGCCGTACGCGGTGCAGAGCGCGGTGAGGCCGAGCAGGAGGATGAGCAGCCGGGCGTGCGTCGGGTTGCCGTCGTTCCCGGCCCCGCTCCCGGTGCCGGTGCCGGTGCCGGTGCCGGTGGGAACGGTGAGGGGAGCTGCGGCGACGGGCGGCGCCGTGCGTGCGGCCGGGCTGCGGAGCAGCGCGACACCCGCGACCGCGGTGACGACCAGGCCCAGCAGACCACCGAGCGCGAGCGACCAGCCGGCGGTGATCGAACCGGCGAGCAGGCCGCCGGCGCCCGCGCCGAGCAGGCCGCCGAGGCTGTACCCGGCGTGGAAGCTGGGCATGACGGGGCGGCGGAGTTCGGCGACGATCTCGACGGCGGCGCTGTTCATGGCCACGTTGGCACCGCCGTAGCCGGCACCGAAGAGCAGCAGGACGCCGCCGAGCGTGGCCACCGAGTGGGTGTGGGCGGGCAGCGGGACGGCCAGGGCGAGCAGGGCGAGCGAGGCGACGGTGACCGGGCGCGAGCCGTAGCGCAGGCAGAGCCGCCCGACGATCGGCATGGTGGCGACGGCCCCGGCGGACACGCAGAGCAGGGCGAGTCCGAGGGCGCTGTGGGAGGCGTTGACCTGGCTGCGGACGTCCGGAATGCGGACGACCCAGGCGGCGAAGAGGAACCCGTCGACCGCGAAGAAGGCGGTGAGCGCGATCCGGGCGGTGCTCCAGAGGGCGCGGGCGGAGGGGTCGGCGGCGGCGGGGTCGTGGCCGGAGCTGTGGGGTTCGGACGCTTTGCTGCGAGACTGGACGGACGGCCGGTCGGCGGGGGCGGGGGGACGGATTTTGTTTCGGAGCGGCACAAAGTAACAATAGGCGCGTGCAGCTCACACCTTCAAGTCCCAAGCCCGGCTCCGGGGCCGACTCCGACGCGCAGCGCGACGCCCACCGCCGCGCGGCCCCCGACCGTGGACGGACGCTGCTCGGCCCGGCGCTCTCGCTCATCCACACCGGTCAGACCCCGACCCGCTCGGCGCTCACCCGCGCGCTGGACGTCACCCGGGCCACGGCCGGAGCCGTCACCGCCGAACTGGAGTCGCTCGGCCTGATCACGGTCGACTCCCGCCCGGCCGGCGGAGGACGGGGGCGCCCCTCGCACCGGCTCGCCATCGATCCCGCGGGCCCGGTGGTGGTCGCCGGACAGATCCACGCGGACGGGCTGAGCGTCACGCTGGCCGGACTCGGCGGGCTGCTCGACCCGCCGGTCCACCTCCCGCTGCCCGCCGCCACCGACCCGGTCCGGCTGCTGCGCGCGGTCGCCCAGGCGGGCGCCGAACTCGCCCGCGAGACCGACCGGCGCTGCCTCGGTGCCGCGCTCGCGCTGCCCAATCCGGTCACCGAACCGGACGGCACCGCGCTCGCCGCCCTGCACTTCGCCTGGCCCAGCGGCACCCCGGTCGCCGACCTGTACGACGTCGAGGTGGGCCGTGCCGACCACGGCCCGCGCGCGCTCGATCCGCTGCCCACCGCGATCGCCAACGACGCGAACCTCGCCGCCCTCGCCGAGTACCGGCACGGCGCCGGGCGGGGGGCCCGGCACCTGCTGCTGGTCACCTCCGGCCACCGGGGCGTCGGTGGCGCACTGGTCATCGACGGCCGGCTGCACACCGGCAGCGCCGGCCTCGCCTTGGAGGTCGGCCACCTCACCGTCGACCCGCAGGGGCGCCCCTGCCAGTGCGGCAACCGGGGCTGCCTCAACTCGGAGACCGACCCGGACGCGCTCTTCGCCGCCGCCGGGCTCACCCCCGACCGCGACCGCCCGCCGCTCGACCAGGCGCGCGAACTCTGCCGGCGCGCCGCCGACGACGAGCGCGCGCGGGCGGCCGTCGAGCACGTCATCGACCGGCTCGGTCTCGGGCTGGCCGGCGTCGCCAACATCCTCAACCCCGACCGGGTGGTGCTCAGCGGGCTCCACCGCGACCTCCTGGAGGCCGCGCCCGAGCGGCTGCGCGCGGTCGTCGCCGAGCGCAGCCTCTGGGGGCGCAGCGGGCGGGTGCCGATCGTCGGCGCCGAGCTCGCGCACAGCGCGCTGGCGGGGGCGGCCGAGCTGGGGTGGCTGCCGTACCTGGCGGACCCGCAGTCGGTGGTCCCGGGCTGAACGGGCTGAACGGGCAGGGCCGGGTGGTCCGGACGGGTCGGAACGGGAGGGCGGGACAGGCCGGGTCGGCCGGGCCGAACGGGCCGGGCCCGTTCGGCGTGGGGCGGGTGGGGCGCCCGGGGCGATAAGCGGAAGCTGGGGCTTCACATACGGTCACTTATCGTGACTCTCGTACACTCGTAGTGAGCATTCGAGGGGGACTTCGAAGGACTCGATCCACCCGCACGAGGAGAGTGGCCATGGGTACCCAGCCGATCGTCGAACCGGATCGCGCACCGAAGGCGGAGCCGGTCGTCGGGCCGGTCGTCGAGCCGACCGTCGACGTCGACCGTTCCGACGCGGAGTACCGGTCGTGGCTCAAGGAGGCGGTGCGCAAGGTCCAGGCGGACGCCAACCGCTCCGCCGACACCCACCTCCTCCGCTTCCCGCTCCCCGCCGAGTGGGGGATCGACCTCTACCTCAAGGACGAGTCCACCCACCCCACCGGCTCGCTCAAGCACCGGCTGGCCCGCTCGCTCTTCCTCTACGGGCTCTGCAACGGGTGGATCCGCCCCGGCAAGCCGGTGATCGAGGCCTCCAGCGGTTCCACCGCCGTCTCCGAGGCGTACTTCGCGCAGCTCGTCGGGGTGCCCTTCGTCGCGGTGATGGCCAAGTCCACCAGCCAGGCCAAGATCGACCTGATCGAGTTCCACGGCGGGGAGTGTCACCTGGTCGACCGCTCGGACGAGGTCTACGAGGCCTCCGCGCGGCTCGCCGAGGAGACCGGCGGCCACTACATGGACCAGTTCACCTACGCCGAGCGGGCCACCGACTGGCGCGGCAACAACAACATCGCCGAGTCGATCTTCGCCCAGCTGCGGCTGGAACCGCACCCCGAACCGGCCTGGATCGTCGCCACCGCCGGTACCGGCGGCACGTCGGCGACCATCGCCCGGTACGTCCACTACATGCAGTTCGACACCAGGATCTGCGTGGCCGACCCGGAGAACTCCTGCTTCTTCGACGGCTGGGTCCGACACGATCCGGACGCGGTCTGCGGAAGCGGCTCGCGGATCGAGGGGATAGGGCGCCCCCGGATGGAGCCGAGCTTCGTGCCCGGGGCGATCGACCGGATGATGAAGGTCCCGGACGCCGCCTCGATCGCCGCCGTGCGGGTGCTGGACGGCGTGCTCGGCCGGAAGGCGGGCGCGTCCACCGGGACCGGGCTGTGGAGCGCGCTGAGGATCGTCGCCGAGATGCGGGCGGCGGGGGAGCGCGGCAGCGTGGTCACCCTGATCTGCGACCCGGGCGACCGCTACCTCGACAAGTACTACGCGGACGAGTGGCTTGCCGGCGAGCGCATCGACATCGCCCCGCACCGGGCCGCGTTGGAGTCGTTCCTGGCCGGCGGCGCCTGGACGGGCTGAGGGCCGCGCCCCGGGCCGGGCCGCGCGCCCTGGATCAGACGGTGCGCCGGTGATCAGGCGGTGCGCCGGCGCTCGGTGAGGAACAGCGCGCCGGTCAGCGCGAACGTGCCGAGCGGCACCGGCTGACCATCCGGACCGCACGCGCCCTCGTCGAGGCCGAGGGCTGGGAGGCGGTGACGGTCAGCCGGCCCCGCGCAGGGAGGCCGTCGCGGCCCTGGCCGGCCCGGTCACGGAGGTCGCCGGCGCCCGGGACCCGGAGACCTTCACCGAAGTGGTCCGGACCGTCCTGACCGCCCGTCCGTCACCGCCCGTCCGTCACCGCCCGTCCGTCACCGCCCGTCCGTCACCGCCCGGCCGTGGGCAGGTCGTCGGGGACGAGAAGCTGGAGTTCCTCCGTCGACGGGTCGGCGAGCTGCGCGACGCGCATGGCGTGGCGCTCGACCATGGTCTCGAAGACCTGACGGGCGGTGCGGCCGTTGCCGAAGTTGGGGCCGCGTTCGATGGCCGCGAAGTGGTCGAGGAGGGCGCTCGCGGTGTCCTCCGTGAGGGCGTACTCGTGCTCGGCGCACTGGGCGCGGGCGATCTGGAGCAGCTCGTCCGCCGAGTAGTCGGGGAAGCTGACGGTCCGTGAGAAGCGGGACGAGACGCCGGGGTTGGCGGAGAGGAAGCGTTCCATCTCGCTCGTGTAGCCGGCCACGATGACCACCACTTCGTCCCGGTGGTCCTCCATCAGCTTCACCAGGGTGTCGATCGCCTCCCGGCCGAAGTCGCGGGCGCCGTCCTCGGGGGCCAGCGCGTAGGCCTCGTCGATGAAGAGGACTCCGCCGCGGGCCCGGTCGAAGGCGGCGGCGGTGCGGATCGCGGTGGAGCCGATGTGTTCGCCGACCAGGTCGACCCGGGCCACCTCGACCAGGTGACCGCGCTGCAGCACGCCGAGCGAGGCCAGGATCTCGCCGTAGAGCCGGGCCACCGTGGTCTTGCCGGTGCCGGGGGCTCCGGTGAAGGCGAGGTGGCGGCGGAGCGACGGCGCCTTCAGCCCGGCCTGCTGCCGTCTCCGGCCGACCGAGATCAGGTCGATCAGCGTCCGCACCTCCTGCTTGACCGTCGCCAGGCCCACCAGGCCGTCGAGTTCGGCGAGCGCCTCGTCGGCGGGGCGGCAGTCGGGGATCGGGCCGATCGCCGAGGAGGCCGGCAGGGCGGACGCCAACGGTACTGCGGCGGCCGTCAGTTGGGCGCTCCGCGGGGCCGGTACGTCGAGGGCCGTCGTGGGCGCCGCGACCACGTCGTCCGAGGTGCAGCCGTCCACCACCGGTCCCGGTTCGGAGAACTCGAAGCCGGCGCGTTCGTTCTGCTCGGCCCGGCACCTGGTCAGCACGGTGCGGCAGCCGTCGATGATGTGGAAGCCGAACCCCTTGCCGTGCGACACCCGGCAGTCCTCGAAGGTGCCCCGGCCCTGGGCCGAGACGTAGACGCCGGCGTCCGAGCCGGCCCGGACGGTGCAGTCGCGCAGCACCGGGTCGGCGCCCTTGGTGACGATCACGCCGGTCGCCACGTCGGAGATCTCGCAGCCGGTCATCAGACCCCCGCTGCCGTGGTCGCGGAACCAGAGCCCGGTGCCCGCCTCCTGGACCCGGCAGCCGGTGAGGTTGACCGTCGCACCGCCGCTGACCGAGACCGCCGAGCTGCGGATCCGGCTGAAGGAGCAGCCCTCGGCGACGGCGGCGGAGTCGCGGTCCAGCACGAAGAGCGCGTCCGGCAGGTCGTGCAGCGCGCAGTCGGTGAGCGTGAGCCGGGCACCGTCGCTCACCCAGAGGGCCGGGTACTCGCCGGTCGAACCGTGGATCTTGCACGACTCGGCGGTCGCCTCGGTGCCCTGGTCCCAGACCGAGAGCGCCCCGCGCCCGAAGTCGCGCACGGTGGAGTGCACGAGGCTCAGCCGGGCCCGGCCGCGCAGGTCGGCGCCGTTCTCGGGCAGGGTGTGCACCCGGCAGCCGGTCAGCACCAGCTCGGCCTCGCCGTCCAGGGTGAGCCCGTTGCCGGTGACCCGGTGGATGTCGCAGTCGACCAGCCGCCCGCCCGCCTGCGCCTCGGCCTGGACGCCGCTGCCCCGGATCTCGTAGATCTCGCAGCCGGTCAGCTCGGCCGCGCTGCCCGGGTCGGAGAGCAGGACGCCGGCGCCGGAGGCGTGGTGCACCCGGCACCGCTCCAGGGCGGCGGTGGCGCCGCCGAGCACGGCCAGCCCGGCCTGGCCCGCGGCGGACACCTCGCAGTCCTCGAAGGCGGCCGCGGTCCCCTCGCCGCGCAGCCGGAGGCCGAGCCCGGCCGGGTTGGCCACCACGCAGCTCTTCAGGGTCGGTCGGGCGCCCCCGGTGACCTCCACCCCGGCCGCCGACCGGGTCTCCACCCGGCAGCCGGTGAACGAGGGCGTGGCTGCCGGCCCGGTCACCAGCACCGCCGGGACGGAGCTGTCGCTGCCCTCGATCACCAGGTCGCGGACGGTCGCCGCAGCGGTGACGGTCAGCGGCACCCCGCCCGGCGGGTCGATCCGGACGGTGCCGGCGCCCTGGGCGGGGACGATCGTGACCGGCTTGTCCAGCACCACGTTCTCCCGGAACGTGCCCGGTCGCACGGTCACGGTGTCGCCCGGCTCGGCGGCGGCCAGGGCCTCCGCGAGCGTGTCGTACTCGCCGGCGCGGCGCCGCCAGCGGGATGCGCTGTCCTGAGTGACCCGGACCCTGTGCTCAGCCATGACGGTCTGTCGTCCCACCTTCATCGAGCCGGCGATCTACGGACCGGACGCGCGCGGATGCGACTCACCTTCGTGCGACGCAGACGGGAGCGGTGCACGCGGGTGTGCGGCCGTCCGCCCACCGTAGCGCGCCCGGGCGGATGCTCCCGCCCGCCCGCCGCCGCACGGCCCGGGGACCGTCGCGGGTTCACCACATGCTTCAACGAGCGCGCACACTTGCGGTTCCGGGACGCGGGTACGGGTGTCGGCCCGCCCGGCCGGGCGGGCGGCGCGGGTGCCGTGCGCCGCGAAGGGGAGTCGGCGCCGACGCCCGCGGCGGAGGGGGCGCGGGGGTCAGACCCGCTGGTCGGCCGGCCAGTGCGCGCCGTCCTCCAGCACCTCGACCTCGTCGCCGAGCCGGAGCGTACCGAGTACGTCGCCCGCCACGCCGGCCGGTCGCTCGGGGATCAGGTTCTGCCCGAACGCGGCCTTCTTCAGCAGCCGGTGGTGCCGGGCCAGGGTGCGCAGCGGCTCGGGGCCGCGCCGGTCGCCGCTCTCCTGGTCGGTGGTGGTGATCACGCACCGCCCGCACGGCTTGACCACCCGGAAGGTCAGCGCGCCGATCCGGATCCGGCGCCAGCCGTCCTCGGCCCACGGCTCGCCGCCGGAGACGATCACGTTGGGGCGGAACCGCTCCATCGGCAGTTCCTCGTGGCCCTCCGGGTGCTCGGCGGCGATCAGCGCGTTGAGCTCGGCCAGCGAGGTGGTGGTGGTGAGCAGCAGCGGGAAGCCGTCGGCCATCGAGACGGTGTCGCCGGGCGCGGAGAACGTCGGGTCGACCGGCCGGACCCGGGGGTCGTCCAGGTGCACCAGCCGGTAGTCGCCCACGTGCTCGGCGATCCACAGCTGGGCCTCCTTGGCGGCCTCGGCGGCGCGGAACCGGGTGCCCCAGACCTCCACGTCGGCGAGCGGGTCCCCGTCCGCGACGGCGGGGGCGGGGATCTCGGCGCGGCTGCCGCCGGCGACGGTCAGGACGAGCGTGCCGTCGGCGAGGAGCCCGGTGCGGACCTGGCCGAGAGCGGCGTCCTCGCGCTGGCTGACGAACCGGCCGGTGGCGTCGGTGAGCATCCAGCGCCGGTCGCCGGACAGGCCCCACGGTTCGACCCGGGCGCTGTCCGGGCTCAGTCGGTACATCGACTTGACGGGGTAGACGTGGAGTCCGGTGAGCTGCATTCCCCCATCCTGCCAGCACGGCCCGGGGCGGCGGCGGCCCCGTCGGGGGCTCGCCCGCGGCACTCCGAGCGGCTCCTCGGCCGGGCGGCCCCGCGCCGCCGGGCGACCTCTGCCCGGCGTCTCGCCGACGCCCGGTCCGGCCCGGTCCGGCCCGCGCCCGGTCTGCACCCGATCGGCGGGGGATCCGGCGCGCGGACTCCCGGGCGCGCGGGTCCGCGAACGCGCACGGACCGCCCGGTACGCCGGTGGGGCGGCGTTCCGGGCGGTCCGTGGATGACCCGTTTCTCCGTACGCCCGACGCCTTGGCCACGCCGGGTGGTGCTCAGGTGGTGCGGGTGCGGGCCGGGTGGGGTCCGGCCCGGGTGAGCTCAGCGGCTCCGGATGGGTTCAGTAGCCCTGCCCCTGCTGCTGGTAGCCGCCCTGCTGGAACTGGGCGGGCTCCCCGTAGGGGGCCGGGCGCTGCGGCTGCATCGGACGGACCGGTGCGACCGGGGTGACGGCCGGGCGGAGCTGCGCGCCGCCGAAGGACTGGTCGCCGTTGCCGTTGAAACCGGACCCGTTGAAGCCCTGGCCGGTGTAGCCCTGGCCGCCCGGAGTCGGTCCGCCGCCGAAGCCCTGCGGGCCGCCGAAGGACGGCGCCCCGCCCTGCGGCTGGCCGGCCTGGTGCTGCGGGCCGCCGGGGCCGCCGGCCGGCTGCGCACCGAAGGTCTGCTGGCCGTGGCCGCCGACGAAGGTGTTCTGGCCGCCGAAGCTCTGGCCGCCGGACGGCTGGTACCCACCGGTGGTCGCCTGGGAGAAGCCGGGTGCGGGAGCCTGCGGCCGCTGGCCGGGCAGGTACGGCTGGGGGCCGCCGTAACCGGGGACGGGCGGCTGGGGCGCGGCGGCGTACGCGGGCGCCGACTGCGCCGGGATGTACGTGGTCGCGGGGCCGCTGGCGGGTGCGCTGCTCGGGCCGGGGCCCAGGGCGAGGCGGGCCGGCGGCAGCGCGGGGAGGTTGCTGCCGGGGCTGTCGTACCCGGTGCCGTACCGGTTCTCGTAGGAAGGGGCGGTGAGGCCGGATCCGTAACCGGACGAGAGGGCCGGCGGCAGGGCGGCCGGCACGTTGATGGGCGCGATCTGCGGGACACCGCGCTCTGCGACGAGGCTGTCGTAGATGGGCGTGCCGGAGGAGAAGGACGGAGGGGGGTAGCCGACTCCGTCGTAGGAGCGGGGCGAGGTCATGGGGCATACGGTAAGCCCACAATGAGCCTGCTGAGGAGAGCGGGAGGCCGAGCAGTTCGAGTGTTTACACAAGCTTCGCCCGAACAAAAGTTTCGAAAGTGTGAAGAACGGACATTCTGGCGGCCGGTTTCGGCCACTCCCGGGAAAGCGTGCGGGGTCGAACGGTGGCCGGACGGTGTCGCCGAAGGGCCGTGCGGTGACCGGCCGGTAGCCGGGTCGGGACCGGTCGAAGAAAGTTCTGCGGGCAGGTTGTGCGCCGGCGCTTTCGAGCCCCCGCCGACGGCGCGACGGGGGCTCGTGAATGTTTCGGGGATAAAGTCCCGGTGAGCCCTCCCGGGAGCCCGGCGAGGCCTCCCGGGGCCGACCCGTCACCGGCCCCGTGGCCGAATCCGCCACCGGCCCCGGACACCGGCCCCGATGCCGGGGTCGGTGCTGGTCAGCGAGGTTGCGCCGGCTCCGGGACCAGCCCACGGGACCGGTCTCCGGGACCGGCTACGGCGCCGCCTGGGGGGCGGGCTGGTGCGCGGACTGGTGGACCGCCTGGGCGGGGAAGCCCGGCCGGCCGGCCACCTCGGAGGTGCAGAAGGAACAGCGCACCGCCGCCACCGGGATCCTGCTCAGGCACTCGGGGCAGTCCGCCTTGGGTGCCGGCGCCGCCTTGTCCCCGTCGAGCCGCGCCTGCAGGCGGCCGACCGGCACCACCACGACGAAGTAGATCACCGCCGCGACCAGTACGAAGCCGATCGCCGCGTTGACGAAGACGCCGTACGGGAACCGGGTGCCGGCCACGTCGAAGGTCTTCTGGGTGAAGTCGCCGACGGCGCCGGTCGCGACCCCGATCAACGGGGTGAGGAACGCCGTGACGAACCCGGTGACCACGGCCGTGAAGGCCGCGCCGATCACGATGCCGACCGCGAGGTCGACGACGTTTCCGCGCAGCAGGAAGCTGCGGAATCCCTTGAGCACCGGGTACTCCAAATCCGTACGGGAGAGGGTGAGATGGGACCGCGGGCCCCGGCCGGACATCCTGCCGACCGGGTGGCCCCGCGGTCCAGCCGCGTTCACCCGATGTGCGTAACCGGCCGCGGCCGGGTCAGGCTGCGCGCAGGCGCTCCGCGTACGGCTGGATCCGGGCCACGGCCTCGGCGACCCGGCGGACGGTGGGCGCGTCCATCTGGGACCACAGCGGTACGGTCAGCACCGAGTCGGCGAGCCGGTCGGTGAGCGGCAGCGCGTCGGCCTGGCCGAGGTGGGCGTAGGCGCGCTGGCGCTGGACCGGCGGGTGGAAGTAGCGGCGCGAGTCGATGCCCTCGGCCCGCAGCACGTCGGCGAGCCGGCGGGCGGTGAGGCCGAACTCGGCGGAGTCCAGGATGAGCGTGAGGTCCTTGAAGGTGGAGATGTCGCCGTCCTCCGGCAGGGCCAGCCGCAGCCCGGGCAGGCCGGCCGTCACGGCGGCGAACTCGCCCACCAGTGTGCCCCGGTGGGCCACCCGATCGGGCAGTCCGGCCAGCCAGTTGAGGCCGACGGCGGCGTGCAGCTCGCTCATCCGGGCGTTGAGGCCGGGGAACAGGGTGTCGTAGTCGCCCGGGTTGCCGTAGTCGCGGGCGGTGCGCAGCCGCCGGGCGAGGCCGGCGTCGTGGGTGGCGACCAGGCCGCCCTCGCCGGCCACCGCGACCTTGGTCGGGCTCATCGAGAACACCTCGGCGTAGCCGAAGTTGCCGATCGGCACGCCCTTGCGGCGGCTGCCGAAGCCGTGCGCCGAGTCGTACACCAGCGGGACCCCGGCGGCGTCGGCGACCTCCTGGAGCCGTTCGACCTGGCAGGGAGTGCCGTAGACGTGGGTCGCCATCAGCGCGGCCGGGCGGTCGGCGGCGGCCAGCCGGGCGGCGGCGTCCTCCGGGTCGAGGGTGATGTCCGACTCGCGGGCCTCGGCGAACACCGGGGTGCCGCCGGCCCAGTGGGCGGCGTGCGCGGTGGCGGAGAAGGTGAAGCCCGGCATGACCACGGGTCGGCCGCCGTCGACCCCGGCGGCCTGCAGCACCAGCATCAGGCCGGCGGTGCAGTTGGAGACCGCCACCACGTGCGGGACCTCCAGCAATCCGGCGGCGGTCTCCTCCAGTTCGGCGACGGTCCGGCCGTTGGTGAGCTGCCCGCTGTCCAGCACGGTGCCGAGCCGTTCCAGCAGCGCGGCGCGGTCGGGGACCTGGACCCGGGTGAGCGGCAGCCCGGCCGGGAAGGCGGGGGTGCCGCCGAGGGCGGCGGGCAGGGCAAGGGTGTCAGTGGTCATGGTGCGGGTGATCCCCCCTGGGACGGTGACTGCCCGGCGACGGCGACTGCTGCCGTCCGGACCGCTCGAACGGTTCGAACGGTGGGTGCGGTTCGTGCGGTCCGGCCGGTCCGGTGAGCGAGGCCGGTCCGGTGAGTGGGGCGGGCGGCGGCGTCGGCGGAGCGGACGTCCGCCGGGTGCCCCACTGGCCCGGCGCGACCCGCCACACCGGTGGCGGCCGGCGCTTCCTCACGGCCCCGCGCGTCGGCGCGGCGGCCGGGACGACCAGCAGGGCCAGCGCCATCGGCAGCACCTGGACGCGCTCCCGGGACAGGATGCCCATGTTGTTGATGGTCGAGAAGGCCCAGCAGAACAGCAGCGTGTACACGACGGCGAACGCCACGTACGAGCGCTGCACGAACAGCCGCGGGATCCGGCTCAGCCGCGGCCAGGCCCGGACGAACATGACCAGCAGGGCGAAGCACTCGACCGACTGGACCAGGTTCTGGATGTTGGACGCCTCGAACGGGAAGGGCCGGAACAGCACGCTGACCACGGCGACCGGCAGCCCCGCGGGGTTGAGACCGAACTCGGGCGAGGCGTCCTCGGGCGCGCTCGCGTTGATCATCGAGTTGCCCTGGCTGGTGCGCCGGGACGTCTCCGAGAGCACCTGGTTGACGGCGTCGCCGCCGGTGCCGTCGGTACCGAAGAAGGTGGAGACCTGCTGCAGCATCAGGACCGCCATCGCGCCCAGCACCACGGCGGTCAGGATGGTCCGCAACGGCCCCAGCGCGGTCACCTGGCGCGGTCGCCGGCGCAGCACGTACGCGACCATCAGCCCGGCTCCGGCGAGGGCCGTGACGTGTGGGCGGACCATCGCGGTGCCCAGCGAGCCGAGCACGATGCAGGCGAGGGCGCCGAACCGGCGGTCCAGCAGGCGCGCGGTGCCGTACGTGGTGAGGCCCAGGCAGAACATCATCCAGGCGTCCTTGCCGATGCTCGACGGCCAGAACAGCAGGGAGGGCAGGAAGAACACGAGCTTCGCGTACCTGCGGGTGTCCGCCTCGGGGAAGGCGATCTGCAGGGCCCGCCAGAACAGCAGCAGGCCCCAGAACCCGATCCAGGAGAAGACCAGGAAGCCGCCGATCAGCGACGGCCCGGTGATCGCGTAGACCACGCCGGTGACGATGATGATGAAGCCGGTGCCGGCCACCTTCATGCCCAGGTCGTAGTGGACGCCGGTGAGCAGGTCGGCCTGGTCGAGGTAGGCGGCGAGCTCGATGCCCTCCTGGTGGTACATCTTGGCGTCGGCGGCGCCGCCGTACAGCACGAAGGCCATCAGATAGCGGGGGAAGGCGCAGAGCAGCTTGGCGGTCATGGCCAGGAGCAGCAGCCGGAAGATGTTCCGTTCGGGATTGGCGGAGGCGACCCGGGCCAGGAGCGGCGTGCCGACGGCCATCAGCGCCGGCAGGACCAGCAGCGCGCCCCAGGTGTCGTACGAGGTGTGCGCCGAGGCCAGGACGAAGACCGTGACGTAGCCGGTGACCAGGGCTGCCGCGAGGGCGGACGGCCAGGGGACGCGGGTCAGGGCCGCTCGCGGGAGCCCGGGCCGGGGCCGGCCGCCCCGGGCGGGTGGTCGGGCGGCGCCGTGCGGGGAGGCCCTGGGCGGCGCGGACGTCCCTGACGCCCCCGGCGGACCGGGCATCAGAACACCTCCAGGTCACCGAGACCGAACCGCCAGTCCGCCAGCGTGAGCGGGGTGGGTCCGGTCGGGGTGCGGGCGGCCAGGGTCATACCGGTCCGGGGGGCGTGCAGGTAGCCGGCCCGCAGTGCGGCGCCGGCGGCTTCGGTGCCGGGGGAGAGGTGGGTGGCGACGTGGTCGCAGCCGGACTCGCGGGCGGCGGCGCGCAGCAGCCGGGCGGCGCTGTCCCGGTCACCGGGGCGGACCACCACGTCGGAGAGGGTGAACTCGGCCAGCGGTCCGCGCCGTCGGGGGCGGCCGAAGGCCAGCCCGGTGAGCTCGGCGCCGCGGTGGCAGGTGAGGACCCGGTAGTCCAGGCCGGGGGCCTCGCCGTAGCGCCAGCGCAGGAACTCCGGGGTGCGTCGGACGGCCAGGCGGTGGTCGGCGGCGTCGGCGGCGGCCCGTTCGCGGAGCAGTTCGGCCACGGGACCCGCCGCCCCGCCGCCCGCGGGGTCGGCGAACCAGTCGGCCGCGGTGGGCAGTCGGCAGGTCGGGCCGACGGGTCGGTCCGCCGCCCGACCGGCCGGGCGGCGGACCAGCGCAGCGCGTGCGCCGCGGGCGAAGGCGGCCGGCCGGACGGCCCGAACCGCGATCGGCACCCGGCCCAGCTCCTGCCAGCCCATCGTGCGGTAGCCGGGGAGGCTGTTGCCGTTGGGTGTGTTGAAGACCAGCTCGGTCTCGTCGGCGACCTGGTCGAGCAGGTCCGTGGTGAGCCGGCGGAAGATGCCCCGGCCCTGGAAGTCCGGGTGGGTGGCGGTGTCCACCGGGCGGACCGCGGCCACAGTGCGGCCGTCCCCCCGGTGCCACTGCCAGCGCAGGAAGAGCCGGACGCCGACGATCCGCCCGTCGGCGGTCTCGGCGAGCAGCCCGGGGCTCGCGCCGAACGGGTTGCGCCGGTGCTTCCAGGTGAAGAACTCCGCGGTGCGGGTGCCGGTCGGACCGCCCGCGAGGGACGCGGTCAGCAGGTCGAGCACGGCGGGGAGGTCGGACTCGGCGAGCGGGCGGAAGGCCGGCTCGGCGCGGGCGGGCAGGGCGCTCACGTCCGGACTCGCTCTCCCATCGGTGGTCGGGGGCACGGGCAGATTCGGTACTCCGGCGGGGGACGGGGGAGGTCAGCGCAGCAGGACCCGCGCGTACACCGCCTCCACGGCCCGCTGCGCGCCGGCCACGTCGAACCGCTTCGACCGTTCGCGCGCGGCCGCGCCGAGCCGGGTGCGCAGCTCGGGGTCGTCGGCGAGCCGGGCGAGGGCGTCGGCCAGGGCGGAGGGGTCGCCGGGCGGCACGAGGAACCCCTGGTCGCCGTCGTCCAGCACCTCGGGCATGCCGCCGACCCGGGTGACCACGGCCGGCAGACCGCTCGTCATGGCCTCCATCAGGGCGACCGGCAAACCCTCCTGGCGCGAACTCAGGGTGAACGCGTCGAAGGCGGGGAGCAGTTCGGGCACGTCGGCGCGCGATCCGGTGAAGAGGACGGCGTCCGTCAGGCCGAGTTCGGCGGCGAGGGCGCGGAGCCGGGCCTCCAGCGGCCCGGCGCCGATCAGCACCAGCCGGGCGTCCGGGCGGCGGCGGCGCAGCGCGGCGTGCGCGGCGAGCAGGGCGGCCTGGTCCTTCTTCGGGGTCAGGTTGCCGACCGTGCCGACCACGAACGCGTCGTCCGGGAGCCCGAGTCCGGCGCGGGCGGCGGCGCGGGCGGCCGGCCCCTCGGGGGCACCGGCGAGGTCCGGTCCGTGGTGCACCACGGTCACCCAGTCGCCGGGGCGGCGCCGGTCCGCCGGGATGGTCCGCTCGACGGCGTGCGAGACGGCGATCACCGCGTCGTTGCGCCGGTAGGTGAGGGCATTGGCCCAGCGGGTGGCCGTGCGGTAGCGGTCCCAGACGTTGTGCTCGGTGTGCACCAGGCGTGGCGCCGGCGCGACCGTGGGGGAGAGCAGCCGGGCGGCGGCGGCCGGGACGGGCATGTGGGTGTGGACCAGGCCGTATCGGCGGTCGGCGATCAGCCGGCGCAGCCGCAGCGGCCAGCGCGGGTCGGCCCGGCCGGGCGTGCCCGGGACGCCGCCGAGGCAGTGCACCGGGACGCCGGCCTCGGTGAGCGCCGGGGCGAGCGCGTCCTTCCACGGCAGGACGTAGGCGACCTCGATCCGGTAGCGCGAACGGTCGGCGTGGCGGGCGCAGTTGAGCAGCAGTTGTTCGGCGCCGCCGCGTCCGAGGCCCTTGGCCAGCCAGAGCACCCGGGTGGGCTCGTCCGTCGGGCCGTGCGCCGGCGCGTTCACCGCTCCTCCGCCTCGCGCAGCAGGGCCGGCTCGCCGTGGTCGCCGCCGCGGCCGCCGCCGTGGTCGCTTCCCGGGGCGCCGCTCCGTGGGCCGCGCCCGTTGACGCCGCGGCCGAGGCCGGGGCGGCCGGTGTGACCGTTGCCGTCGGGGCCGTCCGTGCCGCGGGCGCCGGTCCCCGGGCCGCGCTCCGGCGCGTGACCCGGCGTGTGGCCTGGCCCGTGACCCGGCGCGTTGCCGGGGCCGTGCGGGGAGTCGGGCGTCGACTCGTGCTCCGGTCCGGGTCCGCCGCCCGGGCCGGGCGCGCGTCGGGCCCAGCTCGGTGCGGCCCGCCCGTCCCCGCGTCCGCCCCCGCGCTCTCCCGACCGTTCACCGGGCCGCGCGCCGTGCCGCTCGGCCACCGGCCCGGCCGCCCGCGGCACCGCGGTCGGCTGCCCGCCCCGTCCGGCCGGCACGCCGGCACCGCCCCCGGTGCCGCGCCGCCGCCGTCCGGACGGCCGGCCGGACGTGCCGAGCAGCGCCACCCCGGCCACGGGGACACCGGTTCGGGAGAGCAACTCGGCCACCCGGTCGGCCTGTTCGGGTGTGACGTTGCCGCTCCGCACGGTGACCAGCACCGCGTCCGCGTGCTGCACCAGGTCGTACGCGTCGTTGGCGTGCAGCAGCGGGGAGGTGTCGACGAGGATGACGTCCGCGTGCCGGCGGGCCCGGCGCAGCACCTCGGCGGCGCGCAGCACCAGCGCGGCCGGGTACGCCGTGGTGTTCCCGCCGGTGATCAGCGAGACCCCTTCGACGTTGGTCGGCCGGATCAGGTCGTCCAGTTCGCCCAGCCGTTCGCCGCTGAGCAGCTGGGCCATGCCCGGTCCGTCGCCGACCCCGAGGTGGGCGTGCAGCTGGGGGTTGCGGAAGTCGCAGTCCAGGACCAGGACTCCGCGGCCGGTCTCGGCGAGGGCGGCGGCCAGGTTGGCGGTCGTGATGGTCCGGCCGTCGAGGCTGCTGCCGGAGGTGACCAGCACCACCGGCGCGGGCTCGGCGAGCCGCCGCGAGACGGTCTCCGCAGGATCCCGGTCGTCGCCGCCCGTCGGGCGGGCGAGGGAGTCGGGGCCGGTGAGCAGCAGGGTGGAGCGCAGGGAGCGGTAGGCCTCGGCGGCCGGGTCGGAGGGCCGGGCGCGGACCAGCGGTTCGCGCAGCCTCCGCAGGCGGCGGGAGAGTTGCGGCACCTCGCCGATCACCGGCAGGTTGAACGCCTCCTCGACGGCGTTGCGGGTGCGGAGCCTGGTGTCCATCCGGCTGAGCATCAGTGCGGCGACCACGCCGAGCGCGAGCCCGAGCGCCACCGCGAGGCCGAGCCGCACGCCCCGGCTGGGGGAGGAGAGCACGTTGCTCGCCCCCTGCCGGGCGTCGATGCTGCCCCACTGCTGGATGGCGTCGGTCTGGGCGGCGTTCTGCAGTTTGCTGATCGAGGTGAGGGTGGTGGTCAGCGAGGTGTTGGCGGCGGTCAGCTTGGGCTGGAGCTTGGGCTGGTCGGCGGCCGAGGACCGGGTGTACTGCTGCTGGATCTCGTTCAGCTGCCGCTGCTGCTCGTCCGCCTGCGCCTGGAGCTTCTTGATGGTCTCGGAGGAGCTGCGGGCCGACTCGTCGCTGTAGCCCTTGATGATCGCGGCCGAGTAGGCGGTGGCCAGGTCGGAGCAGGACTGCCGGGTCGGCCCGGTGGTGGCGATGGTCAGCATCTGGGCGCTGTCCGCGGTGACCGTCCGGCGGGCGATCACCGCGGCGGCGTCCGTGATGCCGAGCTGTCTGGCGGTGGCCGTGGCGACGTCGGCCCCCTGGGCGTAGGAGAGCACCTGGTCGGCCCGCACGGTGTCGCCGGCCCCCGCGACCGGCGTGATGGCGACCTTGCACTTCCATCTGGCGTTGTCCACCGCGTCGCCGGCGGGGGCCAGGAGCCAGCCGACGACGAGTGCGGCGAGCGTGCAACCGGCGAGCAGCCGCCAGTACCGCCGCAGGACGGTGAAGTGGTTTGCCGGTTCCACCGGTTGGATCCCCTCGCGTTCATGGTGCGGTGGTGCTGTTCAGCGCCCGTCCGGCTCCCGCAGGGGAGTACGGAGGGTGGGGGTACTGCCGGCACTGCCCGGGCCGCCGGAACGGACGGCTCCCGGCACGGTGGAATCCCTCGGACGATGTCGCAACCCGCCCCCCTGACGACTCGCGGACGGCGTCCCGACGACGCGCTCCCCGCAGACGCGGCCCGGCCCGGCGGTGTACCGACACCCACTGACCGCCGTCCCCGCCGGTCCCCCCGGCGATGCTTCCCGAGCCGCGACGTGCGGCGCAACCGCTTTGGCGATACTGGTCCGGGAGACCTTGTACAACGGGCCGCGACCGCCCGGATCCGGACAGACCGTACTCGGCCGGTCCGCCCGTCCCGAGCCTCCGGGCGAGCCGTCCGTCACCCGCAGGGCGGTCGGAGCGGTCCGGGCGGCCCGGCCCCCGGGCCGGGCCGGACCGCCTTCAGACCGTGCGCAGCCGCAGCGAGCGCTCGTAGAACCCGACCATCTGGGCCGACACCTGCTGCAGCGTGAACGAGGTCAGGAACCGCGCCCGCGCAGCCTTCGCCCGCACCCGCGCCGCGGCCCGGTCCTCCAGCGTGTCGATCAGCGCCTCCGCCAGCGCGGCGGGCCGCTCCGGCGCCACCAACCGCGCGTAGTCCTCCGAGCCGACGGTCTCGCGCAGCGCCGGGACGTCGGAGGCGACCAGCGGCACCCCGACACCCATCGCCTCCATCGCCGCGCTGCCCAGGCCCTCCCAGCGCGACGGCACCGCCAACGCGTCGGCCGCCGCCATCAGGTCGAACACGTCGTCCCGCGGCCCCAGGAACCGCACGCCGCGCGTCGCCCCGGCCAGTGCCAGCAGCCGGTCCGTCTCGCCGCCCTCGCTGCCGGCCAGCAGCAGCACCGCCTCCGGCTCCGAGCGCAGCACCGCGGGCCACGCCTCCAGCAGCACGTCCAGACCCTTCTGGTACTGCTGGCGGGCCGCGGCCAGCACCACCGGCACGTCCTGCGGCAGCTCCAGCGACGAACGCACCGCGGCCCGCCGGTCCGGCGTCACGATGCCCAGCCGCTCCGGGTCGCGCCCGCGCGGCACCACGTCGATCCGCTGCGACGGCACCCGCAGCCGGCGCGCCATCGCCCCGGCCACGTACCGGGTCAGCGCGTGGAACCGCCGGGTGCCCTGCGCGGTCGCCGCGTCCACCGCCTGGGCGGCCCGCACCTTCCACGGGCTCAGCCCGCGCGCGTTGCGGTGCTCGGGCCCGTACGCCGCGTTGACCAGGCTGGTCACCACCGGCGTGCGGGCGGTCAGCGCGGCGGCCCGGCCGAGCACGTCCGACTCGTACAGGGTGGTGTGCAGCAGATCGGGGCGGCGCTCGCGGACCAGCCGGTGCAGCGCGGCGACGGTCTGGCTCCGGGAGGGCCGCCCGACCCCGAAGACGTCGGCCCCGGCCGCGGTCAGCTCCGGCTGGAAGCCGCCGGTCGAGTCCTTGAGGTACGCGATGTCGAGGCGGACCCCGGCCCGCACCAACTGGGGTGCCATTGCCACCAGGCCCTGCTCGGCCCCACCGACCCGGCTCACGCTGTCGATCACATAGAGCACATGCACAGGCCAACCCCCGCCCTCCTGGGCGCGCCCGGTCTCCCGTGCCGGGACGACGCCCTGACTGCCGCTCAGCATCGCAGGTCGCGACCGGTACCCGCCAGCGATTCGGTCAGGACGGCCGCCCGCGGTCGGCCGCGGCCACCCGGGGGAGAGGGCGGCGCCACCGGCAGGGGGCGGCCGAAGGCGCCGGGCGGGGCGCGCGGATCCCCCACCGGGCGCACCACGGCGCCCGACCGGCGCCCGCCGGGAGTATCCGCGCCGAACAGCGGACCACCGCCGGGTTGCGCGAAGGGGTCGTCCCGCGCGGGGCCCTGTGCCAAGGTCTTTCCCATGCCCGAAGCGACACCGGTCAGGACGGCCGGAACCCGCCCCCGCATCCTGCACCTCATCACCGACCCTCGCCGCCGCGGTGCGCAGAACCTCGCCCGCGACCTCCACCGCGAACTCCGCCGCCGTGGCCAGGCCTCCGCGCTGCGCGCCCTCGCCCCGCACCCCGACGCCCACCCCGACGCCGCCGACACGCGGGCCACCGCCGTGCTCGGCCCCGGCCGGCTGCACCCCCGCACCCTCACCGCCCTGCGCGCCGCCGCCCGCACCGCGGACCTCGTCGTCGCACACGGCTCCTCCACCCTCCCCGCCTGCGCCCTCGCCCTGGCCGGTACCCGCACCCCCTTCGTCTACGTCTCCATCGGCGACCCCCGGCACTGGACGGCCGGTCCGGTGCGCCGGCTGCGCACCGGCGCCCTGCTGCACCGGGCCGCGGCCGTCACCGCGCTCGCCGACGAGGCCCGGGAGGTGCTGGTGGAACGGTTCGGGCTGTCCGCCGCGAGCGTGCGCACCATCCCCAACGCCCGGGCGGCCGACCGCTACCCGCCCGCCGACGGCGAGGCCGACCGGCGCGCGGCCCGGCAGTCCCTCGGCCTGCCGCCGGACGGCCTGCTGGTCGCCTGGCTCGGCGCGATCTCCCGGGAGAAGCGGCTGGACGTCGCCCTCGACGCCCTCGACCGGCTCCCCGACGTCCGCCTCGCCGTGGCCGGGGACGGCCCGCAGCGCGCCGCCCTGGAACGGCACCCGGCCGCCGCCCGGGCCCACTTCCTGGGGACCCTCCCGGATCCGGCTCCGCTCTACCGGGCCGCCGACGCCGTCCTGCTGTCGAGCGACAGCGAGGGCGTGCCCGGGGTGCTGATCGAGGCCGCGCTGGCCGGGCTGCCCGCCGTCGCCACCGACGTCGGCTGGGTCCGCTCGGTCGTCCGGGACGGTGCCACCGGCTCGCTGGTCGCCCCGGGCGACCCGGTCGCCCTGGCCGAGGCGCTGGCCAAGGTGCTGGCGGGCGACCGCGCCGGGCTCGGCGCCGCCGCCCGCGTCCACGCGCTGGCCCACTGCGAGCTGGACGTGGTCGCGGACGCCTGGCAGGAGCTCTTCACCGACGTGTGCGGACACGAAGGACGCGGCTGACGCGTCCCGGTACGCCGGGCCGGGTGCGCCGATCGGGCGAATCCCGGCCCGACGCACCGGGGCGACTGGCCGATGACGTTCCGTCACCGTCACACTGCCCCGTGTGAAGTCGATCCTGAGAACCACTCTGCTGCTCGCCGTCGCCACCGGGATCGCCGCGTGCCCCGTGCAGGCCGGCGCCGTCTCCCACCAGCCGCCCCGCGAGGGCGCCCAGTTCGTCCGTCTCGACCAGCCGCAGCCGGTGCGCGAGAGCGCCCGCACCGAGGCGGTCGAGTTCTTCTGGTACGACTGCGGTCACTCCCAGCAGCTCGAACAGCCTCTCCAGGCCTGGGTCGAGAAGCACCGGTCCGACGTCGACCTGCGCCGGGTGCCGGCCATCTGGCAGGGCAGTCGTGAGGAGGGTGCGCAGCGCGGTCACGCGCGCCTGTACTACACGCTGGAGCGGCTCGGCCTGGTCGAGCGGCTGCAGTCCTCCGCGTTCCGCGCGATCCACTCCGACGAGCAGGACCTCACCACCGAGGACCTCACCACCGACTGGGCCGCGCGCCAGGGCGTCGACGCGCAGCGGTTCCGCGAGGTGTACCGCTCGGAGGACGTCCAGCGGGCCGTGGACGAGGCCGTCGCGCTGTTCGTCCGGTACGGCATCAACGAGCTGCCCACCGTCGTGGTGCAGGGCGAGTACCGGACCTCCCCGACCAACGCCGGCGGCGTCGAGGCGATGCCGGGCATCCTCGACCACCTCGTCGCGCAGGACCAGCAGCGCCACCCCCGCACGATCCGGTTCTGACCCCGGCGTTGCCTCCCGAACCCCCGGGCGGGTCGGCCGATTTCGGCCGACCCGCCCTTTTCGGCCGCCCCCCGGGCCGCGATCCGATCACGTTCACCGAACCGACCCCCGTCGACCACACTCTGTGCCACAGTGGGGGCCGGGCCGCACCGGAGCGGTGTCAAGCACCGCCCTGACGAGCCCACTTCTCGATACCGCCGGTACCGGAGAGGGCAGATGTCCGTGGGGGGACAACGCACACAGCTCGTCGACGGGCCGGCCGGCCGGGCCGCGGACACCGAGGCGCACCCGCAGGCCGCCGAGGGGCCGCCGCCCGAACTGGTCTTCAAGCGCCGGCTCCGCCCGGCCCGGGTGGCCCGCGAGCTGTGGGGGGCCCGTGAGCTGGTCCGCGCGCTGGCCGAACGCGACCTGCGGGCCCGCTACAAGCAGGCGGTGCTCGGCTTCGCCTGGGCGGTGCTCACCCCGCTCGCGCTCTGCGCCATCTTCACGCTGGTCTTCCGCCGGGCCGTCGACGTCGACACCGAGGGCGCCGCGTACCCGCTGTTCGCCTACGTCGGCCTGATCGTCTGGCAGTTCTTCAGCAACACGATGAACCAGGGCGCGCTGAGCCTGGCCAACAACCTCAGCCTGCTGAACAAGGTGTACTGCCCGCGCGAGGTCTTCCCGCTCGCCACCATGCTGGTGGCCGGCGTCGACATGCTGATCGGCACCGCCGTCCTGGGGCTGCTCTTCCTGGTGTTCTGGACCGCGCCCGCGGCCACCCTCTTCTGGGTCCTGCCGCTGCTGCTCGTCCAGTTCGCCTTCACCTACGGCGTGGCGCTGGTCCTCTCGGTGGCCGTGGTCTACCTGCGCGACGTCCGGCACCTGCTGCCGATCATCACGCAGATGGGAGTGTTCGCCACCCCGGTCGCCTACCCGCTGGCGCAGATCCCGGAGCGACTCCAGGAGATCTACGTCGGCCTCAACCCGCTCGGTGCCGTGATCGAGGGCTACCGCAACGCCCTGCTGTACGGTCGGGCGCCGGACGCCACGCTGACCTCGATCGCCTCGGTCTCCTCGGTGGTGTTCCTGGTCGGCGGCTACCTGCTGTTCAAGAAGCTGGAGACGGGGATCGCCGATGTCGCCTAGCCCGACCGCCGCCGCCCGTGACCTCCCGCCGGGCACCATCCGCACCGCCCAGGTGTGGAAGCGCTTCAAGGCGGACCAGCAGCGGATGCTGCTGCGGGACAAGGTCGACTCCATGGCCCGCCGGCTGCGCGGGGAGAAGGGCGAGGACTGGCGCTGGGCGCTGCGCGACATCTCGATGCACATCGAGCCGGGCGACTCGGTCGGGCTGATCGGTTCCAACGGCTCGGGCAAGTCCACCCTGCTCAAGATGCTGACCCGGGTGATGTACCCGTACGGCGGGGTGATCGACGTGCGCGGGCGGATCGGCGCCCTGATCGAGATCCGGGCCGGCATCCACCCCGACCTGACGGGTCGGGAGAACATCTACCTGTTCGGCGCGCTGCTCGGCCTGCGGCGGCGGGAGGTGGCCACCCGGTTCGACGACATCGTCGAGTTCGCCCGGCTCGGGGGCGCCATCGACCGGCAGGTGAAGTTCTACTCCTCCGGCATGCAGATGCGCCTCGGCTTCGCCGTCGCCGCCTACCTGGAACCCCATGTCCTGCTGGTGGACGAGGTGCTGGCGGTCGGTGACGCGGTGTTCCAGCAGCGCTGCCTGGACCGCATGCGCGAGGTCGCCGAGCAGGGCACCACCATCGTCTTCGTCTCGCACGACCTGCCGGCGGTGGAGTCGATCTGCCGGCGCGGCATCTGGCTGGAGCAGGGCTCGATCCGGGTGGACGCCGGGATCAAGGAGGCGATGGCGGGCTACCGCGACTCGATCGAGGCGCAGTCCGAGGCCGGCGGCCGGACCGGGGAGCCGCTCCGACTGCTCGAGCACGGGGTGCGCGGCGAGGGCCGCGAGAGCCTCACCACCGACGAGCCGATGACCGTCGAGCTCACGCTGGGCGGCGACTACCGCGGCGACGCGACCCTGCACCTGGGCGTCAGCGAGGGCACCTCCAGCCCGATCTTCCAGATCAGCCACGAGATCCGGCTCACCGGCGGCGACCACCCGGTCTCCTGCGTGATACCCCGGCTGCCGCTGCCGCGCGGCCGGTACACGCTCTGGGCCGGCGTCTACAGCATCGGCAGGACCGACGGCGGGACGCTGATGAGCTGGCACTCGGTCGGCCAGTTCGACGTCTTCGGGCCGATGCTGGACTCGCCCCCGCGCGCCGTGGTCCTGGCCGCGCCGGTGTTCGTCCCGCACCGCTGGGAGGAGTGACGCGTGCGACCGGTCCGGGTGCTCGTCCACCTCAACAACCTGGCCCTGGGCGGTGCCCAGCTCAACGCGGTCGACATCGCCCGCACCCTGCGTGAACGGGGCCACGAGCCGGTGCTCTTCGCCCAGGGAGTGGCCGGCCCGGCGCCGCTGGTCGACATCGCCGCCGGGCACGGCCTGGACGTGGTCGTCGCCGGCGGGCCCGACACCCCGCACGCCGAGGTCCGCCGACGGCTCGGCCGGCTCGCCGCCGAGCACGGCAGCCAGCTGCTGCACGCCTGGGAGGTCCGGGCGGCCCGCAACGCGTACTTCGGGCCCGGCCGTTACGGCCGGCTGCCGGTGGTCACCACCTTCTACGGCATCCGGATGCTGCGGGGCCTGCCCCGGCACCAGCCGCTGGTGCTCGGCCTGGGCGCGCTGATGGGCGACGGCCGGGCCTTCGGCCACCGGGACGTCAGCCTGATCGAGCCGCCGGTCGACACCGTGACCGATGCGCCCGGTGCGGCGGACGGCGCCGCCTTCCGGCGTGAACACGGCATCCGGCAGGACGAGTTGCTGCTGGTCGTCGTCACCCGCCTGGTGCCCGCGCTGGAGAAGGACGCCGGCGCCGAACTCACCGTCGACGCCGTCCGGCTGCTGGACGACCCCCGGGTCCGGCTGGCCGTGGTGGGGGCCGGGCCGAGCCTGGAGCGGCTGCGCGCCCGCGCGGCCGAGGCCAACGAGGCGCTCGGCCGTGAAGCCGTCCTGGTCCCGGGCCAGTTGGCCGATCCCCGGCCGGCCTACCAGGCCGGGGACGTCGTCCTCGGGATGGGCGGTTCGGCGCTGCGCGGCCTGGCCTTCGGCAAGCCGGTGGTGGTGCACGGCGCGGCGGGCTACACCGCCGTGCACGAGCCGGGGCCGCTGGTCGAACCGCACGCCTCCCGCTGCATGTACGGCTTCGGTGACGGCTCGCGGGAGCCCGCCGCGCTGGCCGGGCAGCTGCGCGGGTTGCTCGACGACCCGGTCCGCCGGGCCGAACTCGGCGACTGGGGGCGGGAGTGGGTGGTCGGCCGGTTCTCGCTGGAGAGCGTCACCACCGCCTTCGAGGAGCTCTACGGGCGGGTGCTGGCGCGCCCCGGCGGTGCGGTCGGCTGGCTGAAGGACCTTGAGCAGATGGCCCGGTTCGAGTTCGCCAAGCCGGCCGGGCTCAGGCTGCTGCGCCGGTGACGGGGGGAACGGTGCGGCGGGGCGGCGGCGGGACGGCGGTGACGGGGGCGGTAGCGGAGGTGGAGGTGGGGCGGGGGTAGCCGTCCGGAGTGCGGGCAGGCATTTACCTAACTGGTTCAGCGGTGTTTAATGGTTAGCATGAGCGAGCTGACGATCCCGCACATCCACCACCGCCACGTCGACGTCGACGGTCTGCGCGTCTTCTACCGGGAGACCGGACCGGCCGACGCCCCCGTCCTCCTGCTGCTGCACGGCTTCCCGTCCGCCTCGCACCAGTTCCGCCGGCTGTTCGACGCGCTCGGCACCCGCTACCGGCTGATCGCCCCCGACTACCCGGGCTTCGGTCACAGCGAAAGCCCCGCCCCCGGCGCGTTCGACTACCGCTTCGACACCCTGGCCGACGTGGTCGAGGGCTTCTGCCGGACCCTCGGCCTCGACCGGTTCGCGCTCTACGTCTTCGACTTCGGCGCCCCGGTCGGCCTCCGGCTCGCCACCCGGCACCCCGAGTGGGTCACCGGCCTGGTCGTCCAGAACGGCAACGCCTACGAAGAGGGACTCTCCGACCAGGCGCGGGAGTTCATCGCCAACCGGCCCGGCGTCGAAGGGGCCGCCGAACGCGCCCGCGCCATTCTCACCCTGGAGATCACCCGCGCCCAGTACGAGGGCGGCACCGGTGACCCGGAGCTGGTCGCCCCCGACGGCTGGACGCTCGACCAGCACGCCCTCGACCTGCCCGGCCGCAAGGACATCCAGGTCGAACTCGCCCTCGACTACCACTCCAACGTCGCGCTCTACCCCGTCTGGCAGGAGTGGCTGCGCACGCACCGCCCGCCCACGCTGATCGTCTGGGGCCGCAACGACCTGTTCTTCACCGAGCCCGGCGCCCGCGCCTACCTGCGCGACCTGCCCGACGCCGAACTGCACGTCCTGGACACCGGGCACTTCGCGCTGGAGGAGAAGCTTCCGGAGATCGCCCCGCTGATCGACGACTTCCTCGCCCGTACCCAGAAGTAGCCGGAGGGGGTGCGGGCGGCCCGGGAGCCGCGCGTCGGGAGCCGGCCACCTGGATCCGGCCGCACCACCCCGCCCGCCGCACGACCCCTGCCGCCGCACCACCCCTGCCGCCGCACCCCGGACCCGGACCCGTGGCAGCCCGCCCGGGCGTCCGCGGGGACCGCTCAGCCCCGGCGCAGCAGCAGCGTCACGAAGCCGAGCGTCCCCCGGTAGCCGTGCAGCCACTCGGCGCGGTGCAGGTCGGCCGCGGCCCGGGCGGCCTCCGCGTCCGGATGGTCCGCATGGTCCAGCGCCCACTCGGCCAGCGCGCCCGTCCAGGAGAACTCGTAGTCGTCCCACTCCTGGCGGCTGCTCACGTACCCGAACACCGGTGTCCAGCCGTCCGCCGTCACCCGGTCGACGGTGGTCCCCAGGTCCGCGTAGTCGTCCCGGTCCGCACCCAGCCCGTCCAGCGCGGGCCGGTCCGGCTCACGCTCCCAGAACCCCTCGCCGACCAGCACCCGGCCGCCCGGCGCCAGGTGTTCCCGGGCGGCGTCCAGCGTCGGCAGCAGCCCGCCGAACGCATGCGTGGCACCGACGTTCAGCACCAGGTCGAACCCCGCGGGATCGGTGAACTCCCGGGCGTCCAGGTGGTGCAGGCCGAGCCGCCGCTGCACGCCGAGCGCCTCCGCCGTCTGCCGGGCGCGGGTCAGCGCCGCCGCGTCCAGATCCACCCCGACCGCCTCCCAGCCGGTCCGCGCGGTCAGCGTACGGATCAGCCAGCCGCCCTCGCCGCACCCCAGGTCGAGGGCCCGGCCGTGCTCGGTGCGCGCCGTCGCCCGCGCCAGCAGCCGGGCCACCGACTCGTCGGCGACCGGTGCGGCGATCGGGTGGTGGGCGTGCGCGAGGCGGGAGATCGTCCGACGGTCCATCCGGCCAGTCTGCCGCAGCCGCGCTCAGTACGTCCGGCCTTTCCAGGCGGCCCCCCTGCCCCGCCAGTGCTGCACCGCCGAGTCCACCGTCATCAGCAGGTAGAGCGCCGCCGTGAACGGCAGCAGCAGGGCAGCCGGCGCCGGCTGCCGGTAGTACCGGAGCATCGGCAGGAAGGTCCCCGTCATCAGCGCCCACGCCGCCCCGCCGACCGCCGCCACCGGCCACGCGCCGGTCACGAGACCGGCCACGCAGGCGAGGGGCGGCACCAGGTACACGAGCGCCAGACCGAGCACCGTGCCGAGCAGCAGCAGCGGCGAGTGCCGCAGCTGGGCGTACGCGCTGCGCGACACCATCCGCCACAGCTGCGCCAGCCGCGGGTAGGGCCGCACGCTGTCCACCTGCTCGGCCAGGCCCAGCCAGGTCCGTCCGCCGGACGCCTTCACCGCCCGCGCCAGCGACACGTCGTCGATCACCGCTCCCCGGATCGCCGCCACCCCGCCCGCCCGCTCCAGCGCCTCCCGCCGCACCAGCGAGCAGCCGCCCGCAGCCGCGGCCGTCCGGGAGCCGGGCCGGTTGCTCCACCGGAACGGGTAGAGCTGGGCGAAGAAGTACACGAACGCCGGCACGATCAGCCGCTCCCACCCCGTCTCCACCCGCAACCGGGCCATCTGCGAGACGAGGTCCAGCCGGTTGCTCTCGGCGGCGGCCACGAGCTCGGCCAGCGACTCCGGGCCGTGCGCGATGTCCGCGTCGGTCAGCAGCAGGTACTCGGCGTCCGGCCCGGCCAGGTCGACGCCGTGCCGCAGCGCCCACAGCTTGCCCGTCCACCCCGGCGGCAGCGGGGGAGGCGTGGTCACCGTCAGCTCCAGCCCCTCCGGCGCGGCCAGCCCGGCCGCGAGCCGGCCGGTGCCGTCCGTGCTGTGGTCGTCCACCAGGATCACCCGGGCCCGCCCCGGATACTTCTGCGCCAGCAGGCTCGGCAGGCTCACCGGCAGCACCTCGGCCTCGTCCCGGGCCGGCACCACCACCGCGACCTGCGGCCAGCGCGCGGGCGGACGGCGCGGCGGAAGCCGCACGTCGGTACGCCAGAAGAACCCGTGGCAGCCCGCCAGCCAGAGCCAGACCAGCAGGGAGAGCGCAGCGATCCACAGCAGGACGGTCACCCGCGCAGTCTGCCGCACCAGGGGCCCGGCGGGGGGCATCGACTAAAGTCTTGACCCGTGAAGATCGCACTGATGGACTCGGGAATCGGCCTGCTGGCCGCCGCCGCCGCGCTACGGACGCTGCGTCCGGACGCCGACCTGGTGCTCTCCTCCGACCCCGCCTCGATGCCCTGGGGCCCGCGTACGCCCGAGGAGGTGACCGCGCTCGCCCTCGGCTGCGCGCGGGCGGCCGCGGCGCACCGGCCGGACGTGCTGGTCGTCGCCTGCAACACCGCCTCGGTCCACGCGCTCGCCGCGCTCCGCGCCGAACTCGAACCCGGCCTCCCGGTCGTCGGTACCGTCCCGGCGATCAAGCCGGCCGCCGCCCTCGGCGGCCCGGTCGCCATCTGGGCGACCCCCGCCACCACCGGCAGTGCCTACCAGCGGAACCTGATCCGCGACTTCGCCGGGGCGGCGGCCGTCACCGAGGTCGCCTGCCCGGGCCTGGCCGACGCGATCGAGCACGGTGACGACGCGGCGATCACCTCCGCGATCGCCGCCGCGGCCGAGCGCACCCCCGCCGGCACGGCCGCGGTCGTCCTCGGCTGCACCCACTACGAGCTGGTCGCCGACCGGATCCGGGACGCCGTCGCCCCGACGGCCGCTCCGGGGCTCACCCTGCACGGCTCGGCCGAGCCCGTCGCCGCCCAGGCCCTGCGCCGCGTCGCCGACCCGACCCGTCAGGGCGCGGGCACCCTCACCGTCCTCCACGCGGGAGCCCCCGCCGTGCTCCCCGCCGCCGCCCTCGGCTACCCCAGGGCCCTCCTGCTCGGTTCCCTGACCGTCTGACCCCGCCGCGCCCGTGCGCAGGACGTCGGACGGGCCGACTTCCTGCGCGCCGGTGTGCGCACGTGACTCCTGGAGCGTTCGGGGCGTCCGGGGCTCCCGTGCTGCTCGGACGGGCCGTCCGGCCGCAGTCGCCGGGCGTGGGCCTACGGGTGTGGGCCGGCGTGGGCGTGGACCGCGGTGGGGTGGGCGGCGAGCTCTGCTCCAGCCGCGTGGTTCCCGGCGGGCACAGGAAGTCGGACGGGCCGACTTCCTGTGCGGGAGGGTGCGCGAGGGCGGGTGAGGGTGCGCGAGGGCGGGTGAGGGCGGGTGAGGGCGAACGGACGGGCGTCAGGCGGCCTGGCCGCGCCAGCGGCGGTAGGCCGGTTCGAGGCCGGACAGGATCGTGTCGAACCTGCGCGTACTCGTCGTGGAGTCCACCTGGAGGCGGCTGATCTGGAGCGGGTGGTTGGGGAGGCGGGGGCCGAGACGGTGGTCGGAGAGGAAACCGAGCCGGTAGCCGAGTTCCTGCAGGACGGTTTCGGCGCGCGGGTCGTGGCCGCCGTCCGGGTAGGCGAATGCGGTCGGCGGCTCGCCGAGCCAGCGGGTGAGGGCCTCGTGGGCGCCGGTGATCTCGGCCCGGACGGTGGCGTCGTCGCAGCGCCCGAGGCACGGGTGCCCCTGGGTGTGGTTGCCGATCGCGACGCCGCCCTCGCGGAGCGCGAGCAGGTCGGCGGGCGTGAGCTGGTCCTGGCCGGGCGGTCGGCGGTCGGCGCTGACCCGCAGTTCCTGGAGGCTGCGCCGGCGGTCCGGGTCCGGCATCGCCTTGAGCCGGCGGAGCAACTGGGAGGGGTGTCCGCAGTCGAGTGACCGGGCGCGCCCGCCGTGCCGGGCGAGGAAGTCGGCCTCGTGCCACCAGAACGGCTTCTCCGTCCCGATCAGTTCGGAGATCACGAAGGCGGCGGCCGGGATGCCGCGCTCGTGGAGGGCGGGCAGCGCGTGGGTGAGGACGCTGCGGTCGGCGTCGTCGAAGGTCACCAGCACGCTGCGGGCGGGCAGCGGACGCCGTTCGGCGACGGCCTGCTGCACGGCGGCCAGCGAGACGGGTGTGGCGAGTCTTCGCAGCCGGTCCAGCTGGTCGCCGAAGGAACGGGGGTCGGTCACGCCGTGGTAGGCCAGCACGGCGAGCCGCTGCGCGGCCCGGGCCCGGAACAGCGGCTGGACGGGCGCGAAGCGGAGCCACGCCCCGCGTGCGTCCGCCGGACAAGCGGCGTCGGCGCCCCGGGCCGGGCGCGGCACCGGGAGGGGTGCGGGCCGTGGCACGGGCCGCAGGCTCCGGCCCGCGGCCGGGCCGGTGAGCGACTGCCCGCCGAGCGGTTGGCCGGTGAACGCCTCACCCGCGAGCGCCTGGCCCGCGCGTGCCTGCCCGGCGACCGGCTGCCCGTCGGTCGGCGAGGTGGCGGCGGGCCCGGCGACCGGAACGGCCACGGGCGTCGGCACGGCTACGGGGCCTGTGGGTTTCCGCCCCACGGATGTCCGCCCGGTGGCCGGGGTGCCGGCCGGCGGCAGCGGTCGCAGGCCCGGGCGGGCCCTGACCGTGGCCGCGGTCCGGGCCATGGAACTGGAGGTCGATGTCGTGGACTGGGACTGCGGCACGGTTCCCCCTCGGTCGCCGATGCGGCGTGGCGGTACCGCCGGAGGACGGAGCCCGGCCTCCGACTCCAGGGCACGGCGGCTCCGCCCCCTGGGTATCTCCGGTCCACGGCGGGGACTCCCAACCCGCACCGCGGACGGCTCCTGGATCGCTCAATGTAATGGAGACAGGTACGGCGCGTTGATGGTTGTACCGGACAGTCCAGGTTTTTTCGGCGATCGGAAACCCGGCGGGAACGAGGCCGGAATGCACGCTCGGGGCGTGCCCCGGACGGTGCACCGGAGTGTGGGGGAACCGACCGGGGACAGCCGGAATGGGGAGCCGCTGCCGGGTGGGGGGAGCCGGCCGGCCGGCGCGCGTGATCGTCGCGCAGCGTGTCCGGGAAATGACGTCCTGCGTGCTGCCTCCGCCGCCGCACCGGGGTACCTTGGGCTCATGGCAGACGCGGAACGTGATCACGTCCACCCGCACGGCGCGACCCGGATGGACCGGTTCTGGCACGGAGGCGCGCTGGTCACCCACCAGGTGCCGCTGGCCCTGGTCGGCCTGGCCTGTCTCGCGCTGGGCATCGTGGTGGCCGTCGCGGTTCCGGACAGTGACGGTCCGGCGTGGGCGATGGCGGTGGCGGGCTGCCTCGCGGCCGGCGTCCTGCTGCTCGGCCGGATCGGGTTCGCGCTCTTCCGCCACCGTCGCCGCGCGACCATCTGATCTTCCCGGGAACGGGCCCGGACAAACCCGATCGCAGGGTGAACGCCCGATCGAGCCCAACCGGTCAGATCGGCCGGTTTCGGCCCATCTGTCAGCTCCTTCTCGCTTCTTTCACAATTCCAGGGCACCAGCCCCACAGTTCCCCCTACTGTGATTCTCGTCCGGGCCGCCGACCGGCCCGGGTGCGAGGCCATTTGCCGACGCCGGGGAGGGTGTCGCAGAGGGGGGAACGATGAGCGGCACCGCCGTGCCCGGAACGGCCCCGGCCACCGGGGGGATCCGGATCCAGGTGAAGCGCCAGCTGGCACGCCTGGTCGGAGCGAGCCCCGGCGAGGGGGCCACCGTCCTGATCTACCACCGCGTCGGCGGAGGCAGCCCGGACGAGCTGGACGTCACCACCGCGGAGTTCACGGCCCAGGCCGACCTGCTCGCCGAGCTGCCGCCCGGCCGGGTGGTGTCCCTGGACGAGGCGACCGACCGGATCGAGGCCGGGCGCCGCACCCCCGGCGCCGTCCTCACCTTCGACGACGGCTTCGCCGACGTGTACCAGAACGCCTGGCCGCTGCTTCGCGAGCGCCGCCTCCCGTTCACGATCTACCTGGCCAGCGGCCACGTCGGCGGCGAGATGCGCTGGGCGGGCTCGACGGCGAGGACCACCGGCGCCCCCGCCCTCAGCTGGGACCAGTTGCGCGAGATGACCGCCTCCGGACTCTGCACGGTCGCCAACCACACCCGCAGCCACGCCCGCCCCGAACTGCTCTCCACCGGCGAGCTCGACGCCTGCAACGACGACGTCGAGGAACACCTCGGCGTCCGCCCCCGGCACTACGCCTACACCTGGGGCGTGCCCGTCCCTCCCATGGAACCGGCCCTGCGGGCGCGGTTCCGGACCGCCGCGACCGGCGAGGTCGGCCGCAACGTACCCGGCGTCGACCCGGTCCGGCTGCGCCGGGTGCCCGTCCGCCGCACCGACCCCATCGACTTCTTCCGCGCCAAGCTCTACGGCCGGCTGATCCCCGAGCGCGCCTACGCCCGGATCGTCGCCACCGCCAAGGCGGTGGGCGCCCGTGCCTGAGGGCCTGCCCTTCCCGCGCCTGCGCGGCCCCGGTGGCCGCCCGCTGCGCGTCGCGCACCTCACCACCGTCGACATGAGCCTCCACCTCCTGCTCGCCACCGAGCTGAAGGTCGACCTGGAGGCCGGGTTCGCGACCTACGGGATCAGCGCGCCCGGCCCGTACGTCGCCGACCTGGAGGCGATCGGGGTGCGGCACGAGCCGCTGCACGCGCTCACCCGGGCCTGGCAGCCGCGCGCCGACGCCGCCGCCGCCCGCGAGCTGCTCGCCGTGCTGGACCGGATCCGCCCGGACGTGCTGCACACCCACAACCCGAAGACCGGTGTGCTCGGTCGCGTGCTGGGCCGGCTCGCCCGCGTCCCGGTGGTCGTCAACACCTGCCACGGGCTCTGGGCGCAGGCCCACGACCCGCTCGCCAAGCGGGCCTTCGTGCTCGGTGCCGAGTCCTTCGCGGCCCGTTTCTCGCACGCCGAGCTGTACCAGAACGGCGAGGACCGCCGTACGCTGGCCCGCGCCGTCCCGGCCCGCCGCTCGCGGGTGGTCGGCAACGGCGTCGACCTCACCCGGTTCGCCACCGACCCGGGTGACCGCGCCCGCATCCGGGGCCGACTGCGTGCCGAACTCGGCGTCGGACCGGACGAGTTGCTGGTCGGCGGGGTCGGCCGACGGGTCGCCGAGAAGGGCATCCGCGAGTACGCCGAGGCCGCCCGCGCGCTGGCCGGCAAGGCCCGGTTCGTCTGGATCGGACCGGACGACCCGGACAAGCCGGACGCCCTCGGCGCCGAGTCCGGGGTCGACTTCCCGGGCCCGCGCAGCGACATGCCCGCGGTCTACGCCGCCCTGGACGTCTTCGTGCTCCCCTCCTACCGGGAGGGGTTCTCCCGCTCCGCCATGGAGGCCGCCGCCGGCGGCCTGCCGATGGTGCTCAGCGACATCCGCGGCTGCCGCGAGATCGGCACCCACGACGAGCACCTGCTCCTCGCCCCGCCCGGGGACGCCCCGGCCCTCACCCACGCGCTGGACCGCCTCCTCACCGAGCCCGGCCTGCGCGACCGGCTCGGCGCCGCCGTCCGGCGCCGCGCCACGGAGCGCTTCGACCAGCGCGCCGTGGCAGCCGTCTCGCTGGAGACCTACGCGGCCGTCGCCCGCGCCAGGGGACTGCCCTGGACGGTCGGCTGAGCCGGCCCGCCCACCACACCGCATCAGGGGGAAGGACCGTCATGAAGCGAGGGGGGGACCTCGCGGTCACCGTCCTGGCCGGGATCGTCGCGATCCCGCTCGGCCTGGTGATCGCCCTGCTGATCCGCTGCACCACGGGCGGACCGGTGCTCTTCCGGCAGACCAGGACCGGGCTGCGCGGCGAGGAGTTCCAGATCCTCAAGTTCCGCACCATGCGGGACAGGCGGTTCCCCGAGGAGGAGGACGCGCCGCGGATCACCGGGCTCGGCGAGCTGCTCCGCAGGACCAGCCTGGACGAGCTGCCGCAGCTGTGGAACGTCGCACGCGGCGAGATGGGCGTGATCGGGCCCCGGCCCACGCTGCCCGAGCAGGTCGTCCACTACTCCCGCCGCCAGCGCGGCCGGCTCGACGTCCGCCCCGGCCTCACCGGCTGGGCGCAGGTCCAGGGCCGCAACTCGATCACCTGGCCCCAGCGGATCGAACTCGACCTCTGGTACGTGCAGCACCGATCGCTCCGGCTCGACGTGCGGATCCTCCTGCTCACCGTCAAGGTGCTGCTGCGCCCGGCCGGCATCACCGCGGCCGGCGGGGTCAACCCGGGGTTCCCGGCGCCCACCGAGCCTGCCGAGGCCGTCGCGCCCGCCGCGTCCGCGCCCGTCCCCGTCCCCACGCCCGCGTCCCTGCCCGGGTCCGCGCCGGTCCCCGTGCCCGCACCGCCCGCGCACCAGCCGTTCCCCGCCGGTATCGGCCTGCCCCGGCAGGCCACCGGCCCCCGGCAGGCGGTCGCCCAGCGACTGGCCCGGCCCGTCGTCACCGCCGTCGAGGAGGCGTCCTGACGCCGCGACCGGGCAGGACGGCCCGCATGCCTTCCGGCACCGCCCGGCCCGGGCTCTGGATCGCCGGCGCCGGGGGCGTCGGCCGCGAGGCGCTGGACACCGCGCTCGCGGCCGGCGTCCCGGTCGCGGGCTTCCTCGACGACCGCTCGCACGGCGCCACCGTCCGCGGACTGCCCGTCCGCCGGCCCGCCGACCTGGGACGCGGCGCGCCCTACCTGGTCGGCATCGCCGACCCGGCCGTCCGGCAGCGGCTCGCCGCCCTGCTCGACGGGCTGGGCGGCGAGCCGGTGACCCTGGTCCACCCCCGGGCGCTGGTCGCCCCCGAGACGGTACTCGGGCCGGGCTGCCTGGTGATGGGCGGCGCGTACGTCTCCAGCAGCGTCCGGCTCGGCGCGCACAGCCAGGTCCACTACAACGCCACCGTCGGCCACGACACCGTGTGCGGCGAGCGGGTGACGGTCTATCCGGGCGGGAACGTCTCGGGGTCGGTGCTGCTCGCCGACGCCGTCACCGTGGGCTCGAACGCCGTGGTGCTCCAGGGCCGCAGGGTCGGCACGGGCGCCTTCGTCGGCGCGGCGGCCGTGGTGACCAGGGACGTTCCCCCCGGCGAGGTGGTGGTCGGCTCCCCGGCCCGCCCGCTGCGGAGAACCGCGCCCTGAGGCCGGGACGGCCCGGATAGGCTACCGGGCATGGCCATTCCCGAGTTCCTCGCCGACCTGCGCGCCGTGGTCGGCACCCGCATGCTCTGGCTCAGCGCCGTCGTCGCGGTCGTGCTGGACGACGACGGCCGGGTGCTGCTCGTCCAGCGTGCCGACGACGGGCGGTGGACGCCGCCCGGCGGCATCCTCGACCCGGGGGAGCAGCCCGCCGACGGCGCGGTCCGCGAGTGCCTGGAGGAGAGCGGCGTGGTCGCCGTCCCCGAGCGGTTGGTCTCGGTCACCGTCTCGCCCGAGGTCACCTACCCCAACGGCGACCTGACGCGGTACCTGGAACTCGTCTTCCACTGCCGGCCGGTGGACGGCGAGGCGCGGATCAACGACGACGAGACGCTCGCGGTCGGCTGGTTCGGGCTGGACGAGCTGCCTCCGATGGAGGAGAAGGAGCTCGGGTGGATCCGCCACTCCCTGGCGGACCGCGCGGCGGCGGTCTTCACCTGGCAGGGCACCGAGCGCGTCTGACGCGGCGGCGGACCCCGAGCGGCGGGCGGCGGCTACAGCGTGCGGAACCAGGCCGCCGTCTGCTCCAGACCCTCGCGCAGCGGCACCGGGCGGACGTCCGGGAAGAGCTCGCGCAGCCGTGCGTTGTCGGCCTGCGAGTCCCGGACGTCACCGGCCCGCGGCTCGGTGTGCGCGACCTCGACCGGGTGGCCGAGCACCGACTCCAGCTCGCCGACCAGCTCCAGCAGCGAGGTGCGGGTGCCGAACGCGAGGTTCACCGGATCGGCGTGCACCACCCGGCGGACGACCGCGTCGCTGATCACCTGGGCGACCGTGCCGACGTAGGTGAAGTCCCGGCTCTGCCCGCCGTCCCCGTGCACGGTCAGCGGGCGTCCGGCCAGTGCGGCGTCCAGGAAGGCCGGCACCACGGCCGCGTAGGCGTGGCCGGCGGGCTGCAGCGGGCCGAACACGTTGAAGAACCGCAGCGGCAGCACGCCCAGCCCGTAGCAGTGGTGGTAGGCCGCGAGGTACGCCTCGGTGGCCAGCTTGCTGACCGCGTACGGGCTCATCGGCGCGGTCCGCATGGTCTCCCGCTTGGGCAGCTCGCGGTTGGCGCCGTAGACGGAGGAGGACGACGCGGCGGCCACGTACGGCCCGCCGGCCCGGCGGGCGGCCTCCAGGACCTCCAGGGTGCCGGTGGCGTTGGCGTGGTGGCTGGCCAGCGGGTCGGCCACCGAGCGCGGGACGGACGGCAGCGCGGCGAGGTGGACCACCGCGTCGGCGCCGGCGAGGGCCTCGTCCAGCAGCACGCGGTCCAGGACGGTGCCCTCGAAGAGGACCGCCCCCGTCCCGGCGAGGTTGCCCTTGTGACCGGTGGAGAGGTCGTCCACGACCCGCACCTGGCTCACCTCCGGCCGGTCCAGCAGGGCCCGGACCAGGTTGGCCCCGATGAATCCGGCTCCGCCTGTGACGACCACGCGCATGGCTGAGGTTCCCCCCTCCGACCACCGGGCCCGCTCGGCCGGTTCTGCGCCGATGGTAGCCGGGCGGTCACCGGCTGTGGGGTGGAACCCCGAGAACGGCCGGAACCGGCGGAGCGCCGAGAACGGCCGGAACCGGCCGGGCCCGGGAACCGCCTGAACCGGTGGATCCGCCGGTGGAACCGCCGGCGGATCCACCCGGGGCCGCACCGCTCGGGGCCGCCCGGGGCTGCTCGGGACCGGCCGGTCGGGGCGGCGCTCAGCCCTTGTGCTGGCGGTAGGCCTCCTCGGCCGCGTCCAGCACGGCCGCGAGGTCGCCCCCGGCCGTGGCGGTGGCCACCGCGGCCACCGAGCCCTCCACGAACGGGGCCTCGGCGAACCGGACGGGGAACGGCAGCCCGTGCTCGTCCGCGTCGGAGAGCAGCGCGCGGACGGTCGCGACCGCGCTCCCGAGGTCGGCCAGGATCACCACGCCGTGCCCCTGGTCGACCCGGCGGGTGGCGGCGGCCACCAGCACCGCGCTGATGCCGGGACCGTCGACGAGGTCCCCGCCGGTCGCGGCGACCGGCGCGGGCGAGTCGGAGTCGGCGAGCGAGAGCGCCATGGCGCGGACGGCGGCGGCCAGCTCCTGGCTGTGCGAGACCAGGACGATGCCCACCCGGCCGTGTGCGGGCGGGCGGCCCGGGGCCGGCCGGGGCAGCGGCGTGCGGCCGGGCGGGGTGCGGGGCGCCGGAGGGTGGGCCGAGGGAGCCTCGGAGATGGGGATGACATCGGCGCGGGTGCCGTCCCGGCGGCTCATCGGCTGCTCCTGGGGGAGTGTGGCGGGGCGGGGGCGGTGGGGGCGTTCCACACTCTGGCAGCTCGCCCGCCGCCCGTCCGTGCGGGACACGCCCTAGCACAGCCGGGGCGGTGGCGGGCCCGCTGACAGGCTGTCGGCCCCGGCCGGGGGAGTCCCGGGCATCCCGCTGACCGGGGCGGCGACCGTGACTAGGCTGGGCCCGTCCAGGCCGTCGGGAGGAGAGACCAGTGGTGGCAGCCAACAGCGGGACCGAGGTGGATGCGGTGGAGCCCGTGGAGCTCGGCGTGAACGGGAAGCCGAAGGTGGACTTCGCGGGGGCCACCTGGCTGTGCAGCAGCCAGGGTGTCGGGGACGTCCAGATCGCCTTCGTGGACGGCTACATCGGGATGCGGGACGGCCGCCAGGAGGACGGCCCGGTCCTGGTGTTCACACCGGCCGAGTGGCGGGCCTTCGTGCTCGGTGCGCGGGACGGCGAGTTCGACCTCACCTGAGGTCCGGGCGGTTCCGGCCGGCGGCCGGACCGGTCCGTCGGACCGGGCGCCGCGACCGGGTGTCCGGCCCCTTCGGGGGAGGTTCGGAGCGCGTCCGGTGCCGGCCCGGACCCCCGGGTCGGCACCAAGGTCTCTGCTGGTCATCTTTCTGATCACATTTGAGCGCGCGCCGTCATAATTTCTGTTGACTGTTAGACAAACGCAGCTCAGAGTATGAGCACAGACAGACGCCGTGCCCACCGCCCCCACGCGGCCAGACACGGCGCCTGCTGTGTAACCCGACAGCGCTGCCGGGCTTCCTCCCAGTCATCCCCTGCGCACCGGGGTGCGTCGGCCGGTCCCGGCCCCGAAGGGCCGGCAGTCGCCGGGAGGTGTGGCGCCGGAACCGAGAGCTACTCGGAGACCGGTGCCTGTGCTCGGGACCCGCACGCCCCCACGCGGCGGCGTCCCGAGCAGGTCCACGGGAGCGACGGGCCGGGGCCCCGCGGACCTTGCTTGTGTGCATGGAACTGTTGGCTTGTGTGCTGTGCTGTGTGCGACGACGAAGCTGGGTGCTCGGCACTTCGGCACGACGGTGTGCACAGTGAGGGATACGCGTGTAGGGCCGCGTTGCGACATGCCGTCCCCCCGAAGGGTGAAACCCAGAACGGCTGTCGTGCTGAACCGAACGTAGCCCGGACGGTTGCTCAGAGTCAACATTGGTCTCTGAGCGTGGATCTCCGTCCGGCGCCCCACCCACCCCGTGAGCGTGGTGTGCTTGGCACGTACGATGTTCCCATGTCTTTTCTCCGCCGTCGCTCCGGCCAGCCCACCGGCCCGGACTTCGACGTGCTCGCCATGGATCCGGGCGACTGGCCCGGTGACTTCGGTGCGGCCATGATGACCGGTCCCGACGGCTCCTGCCAGGGGATTTTCCTGCGCTACGACCTGTTCGGCGGCAGAGGACCGGCGATGTTCATCGGCAATCTCCCCGAGGGATCGCCGGCCCGGGACACCGGGGACAGCGTGCCCTTCGAGGTCCGGCAGCTGCTCGCGGCCCTGGAGGACGAGGAACCGGTCGAGTTCGTCTCGGCGGAGGACTTCCCGGTCCTGCTCGGGGACGACCTGCTCATCGTGAAGAAGGTCAAGGTCAGCGAGGGCCGGGTGTTCTGCTCCCAGTTCGGCCGGAGCGACGGAGTGCAGGTCACCATCGCCTCCTGGGACCGACCGATTTCGGACGACCTCTACCAGTTGCTCAAGCCGCTGCCCGCGGACATGTTCCAGCAGGGCTGATCGGTCGCCGGAACCCTGCCCCGGAGGGCAGGGTTCCGCTTCCCGTTCGGTGCACCGCCGGGTGGCCCGTTCCGGCCCACGGGCGCTGCTTGACGGTTTCGATCACGGCTTCGTACAGTCGCGAACATGTCGTGCCGTCTTCCGCTGCTGACCCGCCGCAGCTATCTCGACCTGCGGCGTACCGCCAGCGCTGCGTGTCCGGGCTACTGAGGGGGATTCGTCCCCGAGGCGGCGGGCGGCCGGCCGAGCGGTCGGCGCCGATCCGGGGGCGGGCGTTCCGCTGACCTCCGGGGCCGCCCACCGGTACCGCGCGCCAGTCCGGCGTGCCGCCCGCAGATGCCGAGCCCACGCTGCCGCCCGGAGGCACCAGCACCATGACCACCACCGCTGCCGACCAGTCACCCGCCGCCCAGTCGCCTGTCGCGGCCGCGCTCGCCGGACTGCCCCGGGTCGTCGATCTGCTGGCCGCGCGGGCCGAGGAGCACGACCGCGACGCCACCTTCCCGTACCAGGGCATCGAGGCGGTGCACGAGGCCGGGCTGCTCACGCTGACCGTCGACCGGCGGTACGGCGGCCCCGGCGGCACGCTCGCCGACACCGTCCGGGTGCTGGCCCAACTCGGCCGGGGGGACGCCTCGGTGGCCGTGGTCACCGCGTTCACCCTGCTCCAGCACGCCGAACAGGCGCGAGTGGCGGGCTGGCCGACGGCCGGCTACCGGCGGCTTCTCAACGAGTCCCGACGCGGCCCGGCGCTGGTCAACACCCTGCGCGTGGAGCCCGGCGGCCGGACCGGGGCGCCGCCCGCCACGATCGCCCGGCGGGACGGTGACGGCTGGCTGCTCAGCGGCCGGAAGACCTACTGCACCGGCGCCGAGGCGCTGGCGTGGATGGCGGTGACCGCGCGGACCGACGAACCGGTGCCCCGGATCGGCACCTTCCTGGTCCGCGGCGAGAGCGAGGGCCTGGAGATCGACCCGACCTGGGACCAGCTCGGCCTGCGCGCCAGCGCGAGCCACGACGTGGTCCTGGAGGAGGTGCATGTCCCGGCGGAACTCGCGCTGGGCCTCACCCCGCCGAAGGGTGGAACCGTGAAGGGCGGGGCCGCCGCTCCCGGAGCCGCCGCCGAGGCCGTACCGGCCGCCGAACTCGGCCGCGCCTGGCACGATCTGGCGCTCTCCGCGGTGGCCGTCGGGGTCGCCCGCTCCGCCCAGGACTGGCTGGTCCGCTTCCTGCACCAGCGGACTCCGGCCAATCTGACCGAGCCGCTCGGCAGTCTGCCCCGGTACCGTTCCGCGCTGGGGGAGATCGAGGCCCAGTTGATCGGCGCGGAGGAACTCGTCCACGGGTTGGCCCCGAGGGTGGACCGGGCCGAACCGGACGCGGTCGCCCGTACCGGGCCGGCCCATCTGCTGGCCTCCCGGGCCGCCATCTCGGCCGTCCAGCAGGCCGTTTCGCTCACCGGCAACCCGGGCCTGAGCCGGCGTCACCCGTTGGAGCGCTACCTGCGCGACGTGCTGAGCAGCCGGGTCCACCTGGCCCCGGACGAGGCCGTCCTGGAGGCCGCCGGCCGGGCGGCGCTGGAGCGCGGCGCCCGGCCCTGAGCAGGGGGACCGGCCCGCTCAGCGGGTGCCGACGGCCGCCCGGACCGCGCGGCGGGCCAGCGCGGCGTCGTCGTAGAGCCGCCGGATCATGATCCGCTGCTCCTCGCCGGCGCCCGGCACGTCGTAGAGCCGGATCTCCCGCATCAGCACGAGGACCAGGTTGACCAGGAACGCGTCCCGGGCCATCGTGCCGCCGCTCTGGGCGAGTTGGCTGATCTGGCGGCGGGCCGCGGTGTCCCCGGAGAGCACGCTCCACAGCACCGCCAGGTCGTACCCCGGCAGGTACCAGCCAGCCTGCTCCCAGTCGACCAGCACCGGACCGGAGGGCGCCAGCAGCATGTTGCTGAGCAGCGCGTCCCCGTGGCAGAGCTGGAGCGGGACGTGGCCGAGCCCGTGCAGGAGGCCGCGCAGGTCGCCGGCGTCCCGGTCGGTGAGCTGGCCCACCGAGTGGTACCGGGCGATCTCCAACTGGTAGTCCAGCCGTGGCTGGAACACGTCGGTCGGAGGCCGCCAGAGGTTGAGCGTCCGGACGGCGGTGAGCAGCGCCCGGACCTCGCCCGGGGTGGGCGCGTTGACCGGGTGGCGCTCGCGGGCGGCCGGACGGCCGGGAACGCGCTCCATGACGAGCACGCAGCGGTCGTGGTCGGCCGCCACCAGACGGGGCAGCCGCACCGGCGGTCGGTGCCGGACGAACGCCCGGTAGACCGCGACCTCGTGGTGGAAGTCGCTCACCAGCTGTTCGAAGTGCTCGCTCCGAACCGCCTGCGGGGCCAGGCACTTGGCCACCACCGGCGCGCGGCCGATGGTGCCCGCCACCAGGATGTGGCGGCTCCCCTCACGCAGCACCTGGCGAGGGGTGAACGCGGGGCATATCCGGGCGACACCGGCGAGCGCGGCCCGTACGGCGGGGGTCTGCAGCGCCGCGGGGTCGATCCGTTCCTGGACGCCGGACTGGCCGGGGCGGAGCGGCGGGCGCAGCATCCGGCCGTCGCCGGGGCGGGCGGCGGGGATCCGCGCGCCGGGCGCCCGGGTGCCGACGGGGAGGGCGGAATCCGGCGCCCGCAGGCCCAGCGCGGTCCGGGCGGCCTGGCCCCGCGGGTCCGCGGACCGGCCGTCGGCGCCGCGGGGGGCGGCGGGCCGGGTCGGCGGCACCTGCTTCGGTCCGGGACGGCCGGTGGCTGCGGTGGGGGGGCGCAGCGCCGCGCGGGTCGCGGTCGGCGTCGGGGAGGTCGCTGAGGAGTACATGGGGTGAGGGAGGTTCCTTCCTGTCCGTCTGCGGGTGAGCCCCGCCGGTGCGGGGAGGGCCGGTGCCGCGTGCTTCCTGGCGTGACGGCGGCCCTTGCTCGGTCCGGTGGGTGGTGCGCGGGCTCCGGGCACGGACGCCGGGGTCGGAACCCCGTGCTGCGGCGGTGGACCGGCCGTCCGCACCCTGGGGAATGCGGTCGGCCGGTACTGCCGTGGCCGTGCCCGGCGCCCCCGCGCCACCCGGCCGCGCCACCCCCTCGGGTGAGAACCGGGGACGTTCCGCGACCCGAAGGGGGGAACCCCTCCAGGGCCTGGAACACCGCCCGACCCGGGGGTCGGGGTGGCGCACCTCTACATCACACCCGAATGCCGGTGGTTGGTAATGTGGCGGGCCCTGGCGAAGCCTGGCGAATGCTCGCCTGGCACATGACGGAGCCTCTAGCCTCGAACCAGCCGAGGAACCTGGGGGCTTCACGTGAGCAGGGGACCCAACACCCGACTCGCCGATCTGTTCGTCCTGACCGGATGGTCGAAGGGCGAGCTCGCGCGGCTGGTCAATCGGCGCGGTGCCGCGATGGGACAGCAGCAGCTGTCCACCGACACCTCGCGGGTCCGGCGGTGGATCGAGCAGGGCGAGGTCCCGCGCGACCCGGTGCCGAGGGTGCTGGCAGCTGTGTTCACGGAGCGGCTCGGCCGTGTCGTCACCACTGAGGACCTCGGTCTGGAACGACACCGGCCCACCAGGAACGGAGCGGCGCAGTCCGCCATCTCGTCGTTATGGGAGCCGGATCGAACGGCCGCGGTCCTCACCGAGTTCACGGGAATGGACCTCATGCTGAACCGACGTGGATTGGTGGGCGCGGGTGCTGCGCTCACGGCCGGGGCGGTCGTCGCCGACTCCCTGAAGGGCTGGCTGGGCGGGGACGCGGTCGCGTACGCGGCCTCGGCGCCCGGCCCGAGACCGGTGGTCGCCCAGGGCGGCGCCCGCCCGGTGGTGGACCTGTACGACGCGGGCCCGGTGGGGCCCGGCGAGGTGGAGGCGCTGGAGCGCTCGGTCCAGGTGTTCCGGGCCTGGGACGCGGCCCGGGGCGGCGGCCTGCAGCGGAAGGCGGTGGTCGGCCAGCTCAACGAGGTGGGCGGCCTGCTGACGCACCGCCACGGCGCCGCCGTGGAGCAGCGGTTGTGGCTGGTCGCGGCCAACCTCGCGGTGCTGGCCGGCTGGATGTCGCACGACGTCGGCCTGGAGCCGACCGCGCAGAAGTACTTCCTGCTCGCCGCCGAGGCGGCGAAGGAGGCGGGCGACCGGCCGCGCGCGGGGGAGGCGATCTCCCGGGCGGCCCGGCAGATGGTCCACCTCGGGCGGGCCGACGACGCGATCGACCTGATGGCGGCGGCCAAGTCGGGCGGCGGTGGCCGGATGCTGCCCAGGACCCGGGCGATGCTGAACACCGTGGAGGCCTGGGCGCACGCCTCGATCGGGCACGCGCAGGCGACCCGGCGGCTCCTCGGGGAGGCCGAGGACCTCTTCGCCGAGGAGGTCACCGGTCCGCCGCCGTCCTGGATGCAGGTCTTCGACGAGGCGGAGCTGCGCGGGATGCAGGCGCTGGTGCTGCGGACGCTCGCCGAGCACGACGCGTCGGCCGCGGCGGACGCGCGCCGGCACGCCGAGCGGGTGATCGCGCTGCGCGAGGGTACGGGGCAGCTGCGTTCGGCGCTGTTCGACCGCATCACGCTGGCCTCGGTGCACTGGATCACGGGGGAGCCGGACGCGGCGGACTTCCAGGTGAAGATGGTGATGAACCTGATCGGCCAGAACTCCTCGCACCGGACCTGGGACCGGTTGCGGGAGATGTACCGGCTGACCGCGCGCTACCGGGGGGTCCCGGCGGTGGACGAGCTCAGGGCCGAGCTGGGGCGGGAGCTGCGGTCGGCGGACGCGACGAACCGGCCGCGGCCCGCCTGAGAGCCACGCCGTCCGAGAGCCGGCTGCTTCAGGGCCGACCCGGTTCGGAGCCGGGCCGGATCGGCTGAGGGGCCCGCTGCCCCGACGGTCGCGCGGTCCGAGGGGCGAGTTGTCCCGACGGTCGCGCTGTCCGACGATCGGTCCGCCCGTGGGTCGCCGTGTCGGGTGCCTGCCCGCCGGCCGCCGTCTGCCGGGCGGGGGAGCGGACCGGATCTTGCCCGACAGGCAAGCTCTAGGAGGAGTGCGCCCGGCGGAGCAGCATGCGCAGGGCGGTCACGGTGCCGTCGGTGCCGACCACGGGCTCGCCGGTGTACTCGACCGTGTCGTGCCCGCCGCCGGGGCGGCGGACCTGGAGGGTGCCGAAGGCGTGCCGTCCGTGGACCAGGGCGTCGGTCATCATCCGGCGCAGCTGGGGGCGGTCGGCCTCGTCCAGCCGGTCGGGCAGGCGGTCCAGGCTGAGCGGGCCGCGGCCCGGGTCGCAGCCGAGCAGCCGGTAGGCGTCGGCGGACCACCGGGCGTCGTCGGTGAGCAGGTCCCACTCGGCCGAGCCGACGGTGGCGGAGTCGGGCGGCGCCTGCGTGGTGCCGTCCACTCTCTCGCCCGCCGGGCCGTCGCCGCCCGGCTGGCCGTCCCCGTGCGCCGGGCCGTCCCCGCCGGGCGGGCCGCCGGCCGCAGTCCTCGCGCCGAGCGCTCCGGTCGCGGCCGTCACGGCGGCCGGCGTGGTGGCACCGGCGGCGCGGGGTGGGCGGGTGACGGTATTCGGCATGATCATGGCAAGTCCAATGGTCCCGAGGTGATGGGCGGGCCGGCCGGATGGTGAAGTCGACTGTCGCACAGCGGCATCACCCTCGTGGGCGATTTGGACAGAACGCAGGCAAATTTCCCCCGGCATATGCCAGTGCGCACAAAGGGTCGGTCGCCCTGTGTGCGGCGGGGTGCCCGAGGCGGTAACCTTCGGTGATTCCGGCGCCCGGGCGCCCACCGCAGTACCCACCAGAGACCCCGGCGACGGAAATCCCGTTGCCACTACGACCGCCGCAACGGATGCTGACCTCATGTTCGAGCCAGTGATAGCACCTAGTGCCAGCCTCCTCGGCCTCCTTCAGCGAGGTCGCGGTGACGGGCAGCTCCATGCGCTGGCCGCCGACCGCACCGAGGCCATCGCCGCGTTGGAGGAGTGCGTCACCAGGGATCCGAGAGCCGACTGGCAGGTCGAGAACCGCTCCCTCTACTACGCGCGCCTCTACATGGAACTGGAGGCGCCGCTCGACGGCATCGAGGACCACCTGCACTCACCGGAGGACCTCCTCGACGAGGACGAGTCCCGGACCGGCCTCGCGCTCTCCGTCCTGGGCCACCTCGCCGCGTACGGCCGGCGCGACGCGCTGCTGATGCTCCGCGAGTACGCCGCCACCGGCACCAACTGGGCCTGGGCCCTCGACGAGCTCGCGCTGCGCGACGACGACCGCGGCCTGCTGCTGCTCGGCACCGCCGTACTGGACCGCTTCGCGCCGGGCCCCGAGGGCGACGCCGAACTGCGGGAGACCATCCGGTCCGCCTACGAGCCCCGGCCCTGGCGGCTCTGGGCGGCGTACCACCCGCGGGTCGCGGCGGCCGGCGAGCAGTCCCCCTTCGACCTCTGGCAGCGCCAGCTGAACCGCAGCGGCGTCACCCCGGGCTGGTCCACCGCCGACGTGCTCGCCTGGGCCGACCAGGGCGAACTCGGCAGCCTGCGCGCCACCGCCTTCGCCGGCCGGCCGGACCGTACCGAGCCGGCCTACGACCTGCGGGACGGCCGTGACGCCACCGGCCCCGACGCCGTGGACCGCCGGGCCGCCGCCGCCGCCCGCTGCCTGACCGCCGTGGTCCGGCCCGAGGACCGCCCCGCCGTGCTGGAGGCCGCCCGCTCCGGACTGCCCGGCGCGCGCCGGGCCGCCCTGCGGCACCTGGTGGACCAGCGGGACCCGGCCGCGGCCGACCTGATCGAGGCGGCCGCCTCCGACGTGGACGACCGGTTGGTCCGGTTCGCCCTGGAGCTGATCGGCCGGATGCGCGGCCCGGAGGCGCTGGTGCACGCCCGCCGCTGGGCCGACCCGGCGACCGGCGGCGCCGACAGCGCCCTCGGCGAGGCCGCCGTCCAGCTGCTGGCCGACGCGGGCGAGCCCGCCGACGGCCCGCTGGTGGTGGCCGGGCTGCGCCGGTGGATCTCGGTCCGCGGAGTGGCCGGCGCCGGTGTCGGGCTCGGGACGCTGGTCGACGGTGCGGGGCGGCTGACCGTCGCCGCCGCCGTCCCGGTCCTGCGCCACATCTACGGGGAGTCCGCCTCCTCCGACCTGCGCGGCCGCGCCGCCCGGGCGCTCGCCGTGACCGACGTGCACTTCCCCGAGGGGCCGGCCGTCGAGTGCCTCTGGGACTGCGAGGAGTCCACCCGGGAGCTCGCCGCGAGGCACGTCGCCACCACCGGCGACGCCCGCGTGCTGGAGCGCCTGCGCCGTCTCGCCGCCGATCCGGCCGAGGAGGCCGAGGTCCATGCCGCCGTCCGGGGCAGGTTGACGGCCGCCCGGGAGCGGAGCCGGTAGGCGTCGGTGACGACGAGTTCGTCACGACCGGTTCGTCATGACGGAGCGGGCCGGTCCACCTGGTGAGGTGGACCGGCCCGCTCCGTCGTTCGTCGGTGGAACGCGGTTCTACCTGCGGCCGCGACCCTGCCGGTGGGAGGTCACTTGGCCACCACGCCGGCGTCGGGCGTCAGCGTACCGACGGACACCAGGACGATGATCAGGATCCCGAGCGCGATGCGGTAGACCACGAACGGCATGAAGCTGTTGTTCGAGATGTACTTCAGGAACCAGGAGATCGCCGCGTAGCCGACCACGAAGGCGATCGCGGTGGCCAGGATGGTCGGTCCCCAGGCCGGGGCCGGACCCTCGCCGATCTTGAACAGCTCCAGCACGCCGGAGGCCAGCACGGCCGGGATCGCCAGCAGGAACGAGTAGCGCGCCGCCGCCTCGCGGCTGTAGCCGAGCAGCAGGCCGGCGCTGATCGTGCCGCCGGAGCGGGACACGCCGGGGATGAGCGCGAGCGCCTGGGCCAGGCCGTAGCCGGCCGCGTGCGGGAGGGTCAGGTCGGTGATCGGCTTGGCGTGCCGGACGGCCCTGGTCCGGTCGGCGATCGCCAGGACGATGCCGAAGACGATCAGCGTGGTGCCGATGATCCGCAGGTCGCGCAGGTCCTTCTCGATGGTGTCCTGGAAGAGCTTGCCCAGGATGCCGATCGGCAGGGTGCCCATGATCACGAACCAGCCCATCCGGGCGTCCTGGTGCGAGCGGAGCGCCGGCCGGAACAGCGAGAGCGTCCAGGTCTTCACGATCGAGGCGATGTCGCGGCGGAAGTAGATCAGCACCGCGGTCTCGGTGCCGAGCTGCGTCACGGCGGTGAACGCAGCTCCCGGGTCCTGCCAGCCCAGCAGGGCGGGGAAGACCCGGAGGTGGGCGCTGGACGAGATCGGCAGGAACTCGGTGAGCCCCTGGATCAGGCCGAGGACGGCCCCGTGGAACCATTCGATCACCGGACACCCGCCAGGGGTATCCGTCGCTCGATGCGCATTCAGCGGTCCTTGTTGGTCGGTGCGGGAACGGGCCCCTGCGGTGTGCGGCCGGCGCATGCGAGTGGCACGGTCCGATGGCAGGCGAATCACCGGTCCCGCCCGGCGCTCGGGCCGCGCGCGGGCCCGGCGTGCGCCTGATGCTACGCCGTTCAGGTGACGGGCCGACGCTCGCCCCCGCCGCTGCGTGCAGCGCCCCGGCCGACCTCCGCCCGGGTCGACCTCCGCCGGGCGCCGCACGCGGCGGGCGGGCGTTCAGCCGGCGACAGGACGGGCCCGAACCCAGATCCGGTCCTCGGTGAGGTAGGACTCGACGGCCAGCCCGGCCTCGGCGAGGGCCCCCTCGAACTGCGCCGTGTCGAGCGGCCGGGAGAGGAAGGTCTGGGTCCACCGCGCGTCCGGGAACTCGTACTCGACGTGGACGGAGGCGACGCCGTCCCCGACCGGGGTGGCCGAGGCCACCCGCACCAGCCCGTCCGGGGGGAGCGGCCGCTCGCGGGGCACGTCGCGCTGCCAGTCCTCGCCCTCGCGCTGGAGCAGCACGCAGCCGTCCGCCGCGACGTGCCGCCGGCAGGTGTCCAGCAGTCCGCGGCGGACCGCCGGGTCGCCGGCGTGCACCAGGAACGACGCGAGCAGGACGACGTCGAACCGCTCGTCGAGGTCCAGCCGCTCGATCGTGCTGCGGACGGTCCGCGCTCCGTGCACCCGGGCCAGCATCTCGGCCGACTCGTCCACCGCCGTCACCCGGTACCCGAGGTCCAGCAGCGGATGCGTCATCCTGCCCGCGCCGCAGCCGAGTTCGAGGATGCTCGCGCCGGCCGGAACGGCGCTCCCGATCACCTCCGGCTCGCCGTTGGGCAGCAGTCGCCCGTACATCTCGACCGCGCAGCCGTCCGGCGTGATCGCCCCCGGGCCGGTCCCGTCGTATCCCGTGCGTCGTTCGTCAGCCATGCGATCCATCCGAACACGATCGGGCGGGGGCGGGAAGAGGGCGGGCCGATCCATGGTTGTCCTATACCCCTAGGGGGTATACATTCACCGGCGGAACCGGGAACGCAGAGCGACCGAGCACAGCGGAGGACGACATGACAGACCCCGCCCGACACGAGCATCCGCAGCACGTGGACCACGGGCACCACGGGCACCGCGACGGCCACCGGGTCGGCGAAGGCCGCCCGGGTCACACTGGAGAGATGGGCCACTCGGCACCTGCCGGCCACACGGGTCACGCGGGGCACGCGGGTCACGCGCACGGCGCCGGTGGCGCGAGCTGGCGGACCGCCGCCCGGGCCACCCTGCACTGCCTCACCGGTTGTGCGATCGGCGAGGTCCTCGGCATGGTGATCGGCACCGCGCTCGGCCTGCACAACGGCGCGACCGTGGCGCTCTCGGTCGCGCTGGCCTTCGTCTTCGGCTACGCGCTCACCATGCGCGGCGTGCTCGGGGCGGGCCTCGACGTCCGCGCCGCGGTGAAGGTCGCGCTGGCCGCCGACACCGTGTCGATCCTCGTCATGGAGCTGATCGACAACACCGTGATGATGACCGTCCCGGGTGCGATGGACGCGGGCCTCGGCGACGTCCTGTTCTGGCTCGCACTGGCCGGTGCGCTGCTCCTCGCCTTCGTGCTGACCGTCCCGGTCAACAAGTGGATGATCGGCCGGGGCCGTGGCCATGCGGTGGTCCACGCCCACCACGGGCACTGACGTGCGCCGACGGCGCTGACGGCGCTGCCGACGCCGCCCGGTCGAACGGCCGCGGCCCGAACCTCCTCCCGGGAGCAGGTGCGGGCCGCGGCCGTTCCGCGCGGTCGGCGGTCGGCGGTCGGCGGTCGGCGGTCGGCGCCGGGTCGGTCAGTGGGCCCGGTCGAGCTCCGCGAGGGTGGCGTGCAGCCAGTCCAGTTCGGCCGCGGTGGTGGCACGGGCGATCAGCAGCATCCCTCGGCGGAACGGGTCGTCGACCTCCTCGGCGCCGACCGGGCGGGTGCCGTCGTAGAAGAAGCTGGCCGGCTCGCCGAGGAAGGCCAGGCGGCGGCGGAGCACCGCGGCCTGCGCCGCCGGTTCGGCGTCGAGGTGGCGCAGGAACGCCAGGGTGGCGAACCAGCGGTTCTCGTCGCTGATGTCCAGCTCCTCCGGGGTGCGGAGCCGGTCGAGCAGGGCGGCCCGCCCGGCGTCGGTCAGCCGGAGCGTGTGCCGCGGGGCGGCCGCCGCGCCGGGCTCCGCGGTGCGTACGAGCAGGCCGTCGGCCTCCAGTCGCTTGATCGCCGGATAGAGCGTGCCGTCGCTGATCGGCCGCACGTGCCCGGTGAGGGCCGCCAGGTGCCGGCGCAGTTCGTAACCGTGCAGCGGCCGGTCGTGGAGGAACCCCAGGATCGCGAGTTTGAGCATGGGGCCACTCTCTCAGACACGGGCGCGGATATATCGGTGTCGCTATACCTCGACTCCGAGGTATGGTCTGTCTCGTCACGCCACAGAACCGAGCGAGGAGCACGATCGTGCGCGAAGCCACCGTCACCCCGAACGGCGACCGGATCCGCTGGGTCGAGGTCCCCGGCGCCGAACCCGCCCGCCTCTACCTGCACGGCCTCGGCTCCAGCTCGCCCGTCTACTTCGCCGCGGCGGCGGCCCACCCGCTGCTCACCGGCCGCCGCTCGCTCCTGCTCGACCTGCTCGGCTTCGGGATCAGCGACCGGCCCACCGACTTCGCGTACACGATGGAGGAGCACGCCGACGCGGTCGCCACGGCGGTCCGGGCGGCGGGCCTGACCCGGGTCGAGGTGGTCGGCCACAGCATGGGCGGCGCGGTCGCCGTGGTGCTGGCCCACCGGCACCCCGGGCTGGTCGCCAGCCTCGTCCTGGTCGACGCCGCCATCGACCCGGCCGCTCCCGTGCGGGGCCCCGGCAGCAGCGGCCTCGCCAGCTTCACCGAGGAGGAGTTCCTGGCCGGCGGCCACGAGCAGGTGGCCGAGTGGGCGGGCCCGTTCTGGTGGGCGACCATGCGGCTGGCCGGCCCCGAGGCGCTCCACCGCAGCGCCGTCCACCGCTCCCGGGGCACCGTCCCGACCGTCCGCGAGCTGCTGGTCGGACTCGATCTGCCGCGCACCTTCCTCCACCCGGCCGAGGACGGCGCCTACCCCGGAGCGGATCGACTCCGCGAGGCCGGGGTGGTGCTCGCGGCCGTCCCGGACTGCGGGCACAACATCATGCTCGATAATCCGGAGGGGTTCGCGGCCGTCGCCGCGGCCGGGCTGGCGCGCCGCACCTGAGCGCCCGGCCGTCCTCCGACCGAGGGAGTCGTCCGACATGGTGATCCGCGTCCCCGAGGCCCTGACCGCCTCGCTCGACGGTTTCCTCGGGGAGCCCGGCCGCAGCTGGGCGGCCGGGCTCCCCGCCCTCGCCGACGAGCTCATGGACCGCTGGTCGCTCCGCCCCGACGGGCCGGTCGCGCACGGTGCGGTCGGCCTCGTCCTCCCGGTCCGCCGCGCCGACGGCACCCGCGCCGCACTCAAGCTCCAGCCCGTGGACGAGGAGACGGCCGGCGAGCCCGTCGCCCTCCGCGCCTGGGGCGGGCGGGGCGCCGTCCGGCTGCTCGACCACGACCCGACGACCGGCTCGATGCTGCTGGAGCGCCTCGACCCGGCCCGCTCGTTGAGCGCCGAGCCCGACCACCTGGTCGCCGTCGGCGAGATCGCCGCACTGCTCGCTGAGCTGACGATCCATCAGGCGCCGCACGGCATGCGCACCCTGGCGGACGTCACCGACGCGATGCTGGCCGACGTCCCGGAGGCGCTCGCCGGACTCGCCGACCCGGCCGACCGCCGGTTGCTCGCCGACTGCGCCGCCGCCGTCCGCGAGGTCAGGTCCGAGCCCGGCGACCGGTTGCTCCACTGGGACCTCCACTACGACAACGTGCTCGCCCCGCCCGGGCCGGACGGCCGCGCGGCCTGGCTCGCCATCGACCCCAAGCCGCTCGCCGGCGATCCCGGCTTCGAGCTGCTCCCCGCCCTCGGGAACCGCTGGACCGACCTCACCGCCACCGGCGACCTGCCGCGTGCGCTGCGCCGCCGCTTCGACCTGATGACGGACCGCCTCGCGCTCGACCGCCCGCGCGCCGTCGGCTGGACGCTCGGCCGGGTCCTCCAGAACGTCCTGTGGGACGTCGAGGACGGCGAGGACGTCGTCGCCCCGGTCCAGCGGGCCGTCGCCGAGACGCTGTTGGCCCGGTAGTCCGGCAGCCCGGAAGGTCGGTGCCTCGGGACGCCGGACGGGCCGACCCGCCCTACCGCCGCGCGGGTCCGCCGGTCAGGCGGGCCGTGCGCTGCGGAACGAGTGCCGGTAGCTGGCGGGCGGGACCCCGACGACCCGCTTGAACTGACGCCGGAGCGTCGTCGCCGTGCCCATGCCGGTGGCGATGGCGATCGCCTCGACGCTCTCGTCGGTGGACTCCAACAACTCCTGTGCGCGGCGGACGCGTTGGGTCAGCAGCCACTGGATCGGGCTCTGTCCGAGTACGGACCGGAACTGCCGTCCGAGGTGGCGCGGGCTGGTGTTCGCCCGGCGGGCGAGGTCGGTCACCGTCAGCGGCTGGTCCAGCCGCTGCTGCACCCAGGCGAGCAGCTGGGAGAGCGTGTGGTCGCCCGAGGACTGGACCGGCGTGGCCACGAACTGGGCCTGGCCGCCGGGGCGGTGCGGCGGCATGACGAGGCGGCGGGCGACGGAGTTGGCGATCGCGGCGCCGTGGTCGAGGTGCACCAGGTGCAGGCAGAGGTCCACGGCGGCGGCCTTGCCGGCGGCCGTCAGTACGCTGCCGTTGTCCGTGTAGAGCACGTCCGGGTCAACCACCGCCAGCGGGTGACGGGCGCTCAACTCCGCGGCGTGTGCCCAGTGGGTGGTGGCGCGCCGGCCGTCCAGCAGGCCCGCGGCGCCGAGCACGAACGCCCCGGTGCACAGGGACGCGACCCGGGCGCCCGCCGCGTGGGCGGCGCGGACGGCCTCGACGACCTCGGCGGGTGGCGGCTCGTCGACGTCGGCGCACGCGGGCACGATCACCGTGTCGGCCTCGGCCAGCCGCTCCAGCCCGTGGTCGGGTTCGACCAGGAACGGGCCGACCCGCAGCGGGCCCGGCCCGCAGAGCAGGACGTCGTACCAGGCGTCCGCGGCCTCGCGCGGGGGATTGCCGAAGATCTCGTAGGCCACCGCGAGTTCGAAGTGCAGCAGGTGACCGGCGGCCAGCAGTGCGACAGTCGGCATGTCCGAAAGTGTACGGGCGATGTCGTTCCGGACCCTCACGCTCCGGACCTGCCGACGGTGAGACTTGGTCGGTCAGCACGTCGAGAGCGGGGGGAACCATGGGTACAGCGGGTGCGGTAGTGGTCTACGGGGCGACCGGGCACACCGGGCGCTTCGTCGTCGCCGAGCTGCGGAGGCGCGGTCTCACCACCGTCGCCTCCGGCCGGGACGCGGCCCGGCTGGAGGAACTCGCCGCCGAGTGGGGCGACGTGGCGGTGCGCCCGGCGACCGTCGACGACGCCGGCTCGCTGGACCGGGCGCTCGCGGGTGCGGCGGCGGTCGTCAACTGCGCCGGACCGTTCGCCGTGACGGCGGGCCCGTTGGTCGAGGCGGCGCTGCGCGCGGGGATCCCGTACGTCGACGTGGCGGCGGAGATCGAGGCGAACGTCCAGACGTTCGCCGAACACGCGGACGCGGCCCGGGAGGCGGGCGTCGCCGTGGTGCCGGCGATGGCGTTCTACGGCGGGCTGGGTGATCTGCTGGCGACCGCGGCGATGGGCGAGTGGACGACGGCGGACGCGGCGCACGTCGCGTACGGGCTGAACAGCTGGCACCCCACGCCGGGCACCCGGGTGGCCGGCCAGGTCTCCCACCAGCGGCGCGCCGGCCGCCGGGTGCGGTTCGCGGAGGGCGAGCTCCGGTACCACGACGACGAGGTGGTGGAGCAGGACTGGGACTTCCCGGCGCCGCTGGGCGAGCGACGGGTGATCGCCGAGTTCACCATGGCCGACGTCGTGACCCTGCCCAGCCACCTGGCGGTGCCGGAGGTCCGCACCTACATGACCGTCGAGGCCGCGAGGGACCTGGCGGCGGAGGCCACCCCGGCGCCTGAGGCGGTCGACGCCCTGGGACGGTCGGACCAGACCTTCGTCGTGGACGTCGTCGTCGCCGCGGGCGGCGTCGAGCGCCGCGCCACGGCACGCGGCCAGGACATCTACGCGATCACGGCGCCCCTGGCGGTGGAGGCCGTCCGGAGGATCCTCGCCGGGGAGACGCGGACGACGGGCGTGGCCTCGGCCGGTGCGATGTTCGACGCGGCGGACTTCCTCCGGGCCCTGAGCCCGTACCTGGCGGTCGAGCTCCCGCACTGACCGGCCACCCGGCCACCCGGCCACCTCACCCGGCCACGCCTACGGCCACCCGGCCACGGCCACGCGTTCCGCAGCGCCGGGCCGCCGCGCCGACCGGCCCGGCCGGGACCGGGCGCTACCGCCCCCGGTCCCGGCGCCCCCGGACCACCGTGAAGCGGACCGGGGTGCCGGGCCGGGCCTGGGCGGCGGCGGCCAGATCGGCGGGCGGGACGACACCGACGACCGGGTACCCGCCGGTGGTCGGATGGTCGGCCAGGAAGACCACCGGGCAGCCGTCGGGCGGGACCTGTACGGCGCCCAGCACCATGCCCTCGCTCGCCAGTTCGTCGTCCCGCGCCCGGCGGACCGGCGGGCCCTCGGTCCGCAGCGCGATCCGGTTGCTGGCCGGGGCCACCCGGTAGGGGGCGCCGGCGAGCCGTGTCAGGGCCTGCGGGTCGAACCAGTCCGCGCGCGGGCCGGGCCTCAGCCGCAGCACCAGCGCGTCCGGCGGCGCGGGCAGCGGGACCAGCTCGGGCGCCGGCCGGTACGGCGGAGGCGGGCCGACCGGCAGCCGGTCGCCGGCGGCCAGCGGAGCCGGCCCTAGCCCGGACAGCAGGTCGGCCGACCGGCTGCCGAGGACCGGCGGGACGGCGATCCCGCCCGCCACCGCCAGGTAGGCGCGCACGCCGTGGGTCGCGGCGCCGACCTCGACCACCGCCCCGGCGGGTACGGCGACCGGCGCGCCCCAGGCGGCGGCCCGGCCGTCCACCCGGACCGGCGACGGTGCGCCGGTGACCGCGAGGACCAGCGGCCGGAGCGCGCGCAGCGCGACGCCGCCGAGCGTGGTCTCCAGGGCCGCAGCGCCGGGCTCGTTGCCGGCCAGCCGGTTGGCCGCGCGCAGCGCGGGCTCGTCCAGCGCGCCCGCCCGGGGCACGCCGAGGTGGGCGACACCGCGCCGTCCGAGGTCCTGCACCGTGGTGAGCGGTCCGGGCCGGAGCACCAGCAGCCCGTCGGCCGGGGTCACGCCGCACCGCCGGGGCGTCCGGCCCGGGCGCCGCGGCCACCGCTCGCCGGTGCCGCGCCGCCCGCCTCCGCGCCGCCGTGGGCGGTCGGCAGGCCGGGTCCGTCCGCCGGCGGGGTGAACAGACCGGGTCCGCCCGTCAGCGGGGTGAAGCGGACCCGCACCCCCGGCGCGAGGAGCGCCGCCGGCTCGCGGGCGGTGTCCCACAGCGGCAGCGGGGTGCGTCCGAGGAGCTGCCAGCCGCCGGGGGAGGAACGCGGGTAGACCCCGCTGTAGGGGCCGGCCAGGGCGACCGAGCCGGCCGGGACGGCGCTGCGCGGGGTGGCGCGGCGCGGTACCCCGTACCGGGGCGGCAGGCCGGTGAGGTAGCCGAAACCGGGGGCGAAGCCGCAGAACGCGACGACGTACTCGGGTTCGGTGTGGATCCGGACGGCGGCCTCCGGGGAGACGCCCCAGAGCGCGGCGACCTCGGCGAGGTCCTCGCCGTCGTACACGGTCGGCACCTCCACCAGCGGGCCGGTCGCGGTGTCGGCGGCCGTCGGGCGCGCGCTTCGCAGCAGGGCCGCCAGCGCGGGGACGTCGGCCACGCCGTCCAGCAGGACGGTCCGCGCGGCGGGGACGATCTCCTCGACCTCGGGCAGCTCGCCGGCGGCCTGCCGTTCGCGCAGCCACGCGTAGAGGGCGGTGGCACCGGCGGGGTCGGCCGGTTCGGCCAGCAGCGCCCGGTTGCCGACCGGACGGACCGCGATCGGCCGGTGTGCGGCCGGACCTCCCCCGTCGGGCACGGCCGCGGTCACGCGAAGGGCTCCACCCGGACGCCCGCGGAGGCGAGCGCGCCGCGGATGCGCCAGGCCAGCTGGGCAGCGCCGGGGGTGTCGCCGTGGACGCAGAGGGAGCGGGCCTCGACGGTGATCGGCTCGCCGCCGACGGCGTCCACCGAACCGTCCCGGGCGATGCCGACCGCGCGGGTGATCACCGTCGCGGGGTCGTGCACCACGGCGTCCGGCTCGCGGCGCGGGACGAGCGTGCCGGCCCAGGTGTAGGCGCGGTCGGCGAAGGCCTCGGCGACGACCGGCAGGCCGACGCCCTCGGCGACCGCCAGCAGCCGGGAGCCCGGCAGGCCGAGGACGGGCAGCGGGCCGTCGCAGACGGCCCCGGCCCGAAGGATGCCGGCGACCACGGCCTCGGCCTGTTCGGAGTCGGCGACCACCCGGTTGTAGAGGGCGCCGTGCGGCTTGACGTAGGAGACCCGGGAGCCGGCCGCGCGGGCGAAGACCTGGAGGGCGCCGATCTGGTAGGCGATCTCGTCGGCCAGTTCGTCGGGCGGGACGTCCATGGCGCGGCGGCCGAAGCCGGCGAGGTCGCGGTAGGAGACCTGGGCGCCGATCCGTACGCCGCGCTCGGCGGCCAGGGAGCAGACCCGGCGCATGGTGGACGGGTCACCGGCGTGGAAGCCGCAGGCGACGTTGGCGCTGGTGACGACGGAGAGCAGGGCCTCGTCGTCGGTCAGCGTCCAGCGTCCGAACCCCTCACCGAGGTCCGCATTGAGATCGATCACCGCGTCGGCCACGCCCGTCCCGCCTCCCAGCAGCTGTTGAGCCAGATGGTAGGGCCTGCGGGTGAGGGCAGGGTGACGCCCGCCCGGTCAGCCCACTGCCGGGGCCGGTCGGCTCTCCGCCCGCTCGACGAGGGGCCGCAGCGCGCGCAGCACGACCAGCAGCGGCACCACGCCCACGACCCCGAACGACATGTCGACAAGGCTCCAGTACGGGGGGATGCCGCGGAGCGGTCCGCAGACCAGGGCGAGGGGGATGATCCCGGCGCAGGCGAGGACCGCCCGACGGATCACCCAGACGTTGCGCACCGGGTCCTTCAGCGGGCCCAGGAAGGCCGCCGCGATCACCAGGTGGGCGAAGGCCGGCCCGTCGGTGCCGTAGGCGAGGAAGGGGTGGCGGGCGTTGGTCTCGGCGACGCCGTCGCGGACCTTCTCGATCCACTCCAGCAGGGCGGGGAACCGGTCGGTGACGGGGGCGCCGGGGCCGGCGGCCAGGTCGGCGAGCCACCGGGTCTCGCTCTCCAGGGGGAAGGCGGTCAGTCCGCTCGGCACCAGGCAGACCACGAAGACCCGCAGCCACCGCCGGACCCGTCGCAGGGCCGCCCGTTCGGCTGCGGTCCCAGCGTCTCCGGTCGCGTCGCTCATGGCGGAAACCCCCGTGTCGAGGCGGCAGGCCGGGCGGTTCCCGTCTGCACGGAAGTGACTCCAGACCTCGAATTGAACGTGTTCAACTCACCGGCGGGCCCGCCCGGAGCGCCGCCCACGGGCCCTGGTCGAGGGAGCTCCGCCCCCTCCCCCCGGGCCCGGAACCGCCGCCGAACGCAGCGGGGCCCGGCACCGCCGCGGGTGCCGGGCCCCGTCGGGGGTGCCGTCGTCAGGGCGTGTAGGTGAACCGGCCCGCGGTGACGGGCGCGCTCGTCCCGCCGGCCGTCGTCACCGTCACGTCGACCACGCCGGAGCCCGCCGGGGCGGTCGCCGAGCAGAGCGCCGGGCCGCAGGAGTAGCGGGTGGCCGGCACTCCGCCGAAGCGCACCGTGCCATTGGCCAGGCCGGCGCCCTGCACGTAGATCTGGGTGCCGCCGGCGGCCGGTCCGGTGCTGGTGGTCAGGCCGGTGACCGCCGGTGCGGCCGGCGCCGGCGGAGCGGCGCCGGTGTAGTCGAACGTGGTGGCCGCGGTCGCGGAGCCGCCGGGGGTGACCACGGTGACCGGCACGCTGCCCGAGCCGCCGGGCGCGGTCACGGCGCAGCCCGTCGCGGTGCAGCTGCCGGCCGCGACCGAGTCGCCGAACAGGACGAAGCCGTTGTCCAGGCCGGTCCCGGTCAGCGTGACGGGGGTGCCGCCGGTGCCCGGGCCGGTCGTGGTGCCGAGGGCGGCCACCGCGGGGGCGGCCTGGGTGGCCGGGGCCTGCGGGCCGCTGCCGAGCAGGTAGGAGGAGACGTTGTCCGACGGGTCGGCGTCGTTCCGGTTCGCGGCCGTCACCTTGATCGTCCCGGACGGCCTGGTGCCGTGGGAGGCGACGGTCACCTTCATGAACTCGCTGCGCCCCGGCGCGCGGTTCCCGGTGAAGTAGGCGTCGAGCCGGCGGCCGTCGGGCGAGACCGTCTGGGTGAAGGTGTAGTCCTGGAAGGAGGTGATCGTCGCGCCGTCGGTGGTCAGGCCGGGCGGCAGTTCGACGGTGAGGTGGGTGACGCCGGTGAGGTCGGCGGTGCCGGTGGACTTCCAGGTCACCGAGATGTTGGTGTGGTCGACCGGGAAGATCGGGTAGTTCCCGGCCTGCGTCACGGTCACGTTCTGGCCGGTGACCGCCGCCTTGGCGGCGGTGCCGGTGGTGGTCGCGGCGGTGGACACGGCGGCGCCGGTGGTGAGGGCGGCCACGGCGAGGGCGGCGGCGAGGCCGCCTCGTACCAGTCTGGTGATCATATGAGAAATCATGGCGGGGGCGGTTCGTTCGTGGGGCCGTTTCTCGAAAGCGGGTTCTATTCGCCCCCGGCTCGTCGGGAGCCGTTCTCCTCGCCGTTCCCTCCCCGGTGCCGCGCGCTCCCGTCCCGCACCGCCGTCCCGCACGTCCGCCCCGGCCGGTGGGCCGGCGGGACGTCCGTAAGGTCCGTTTCGGTCGATGTCGGCGCCTACCTCTAGTCTTGTCCACCGTGACCGTCATCGCTGACCAGCCCACCGAGCACGGCTCCCGGCCGCCCGCCGGGCCCGCCGTCGCCGCCGCGCGGCCCGCGCCCGGCCCCGCCGCCGACGAGGGCCTCGCCCGCCGGCTCAAGGCACTGGCCTGCACCGCGCCGCTGCACGACCTGGACAGCCGCAAGGTCATGCTCGCCGGCGAGTACGGCGGCTACGCGATGGCCGAGGTCGGGCTCGCCGCGATCGACCTGGTCACCCTCAACATGGACTTCGACACCGGGGCCGACCGCGAGATAGTGCTGGCCCGGCTGCTGCCCCGGGTCGCCGCCCAGGCACCCGCCCGGTCCGCCGCCGAGCACCAGCGCGTCGGCCGGTGGGTGCTGGAGTCGCTGATCAACGTCGGCAGCGTCGACCGCGGCTTCCGCGCCGTCTACGGCACCTTCGACGCCGAGGGCGCGTACGTCCGCCGCGACTACGACTTCAAGCTGATCGAGGAGGTCCCGGGCCCCGACGGCGGCGTCTACCTGCGGACCACCGACGAGGCGGTCAACGTCCTCGTCGGCGCGCTCGACACGGACGTCACCTCCGCCCAGATCGCCGCCGAGGTCAAGCTGGAGGTGCTGATCCGGCGCGGCCGCCTGGCCGACGCCCAGCTCGCCGCCGAGCAGGCCCGCTACCGCACGGTCCAGTACGCCGAGACGCTGCGCCGCGCCCTCGACGCCACCCGCCGCAACGTCCGCGCGGTCGACTGGATGCAGGCCGTCCCCGACCTCATCGACGAGGCCCTCGACCACATCGCCGACCGCTACCGGCACGAGAACGCGATTCTCACCAACATCCGCAAGGCCCGGGACGAGGCCGAGGACCAGGAGCACAAGCGCCGCGCCGCCGAGCTGGTCGACATCGTCAAGGACTGCATCCGCCGCCACACCCAGCTGCAGACCAGGCTGCTGGAGGCCGGGCCGCTGTTCCGCGCCGAACAGGACCGGCAGGCCTTCTCCGCCCCGCGCGCCCGCAGCGGCATCGACCTCTACGGGCAGCTGCTCGCCCCCGTGCTCCGGCTGCCGATAGAGCAGGCCGTCGGTCCCACCGGCGCGTTCTTCGCCCGCGGTACCGGTCTGCGCACCCCGGTCTCGGTCCGGGTCGCCGACCTGGTCGACCTGCTGCTCACCCCGCCGGTCGAGCGCGAGCACCTGGGCGCCGAGATGCCCGACCCGGACCTCGTCGCCACCCCGGACGACAGCCGGTTCTCCGAGGCCCAGCTGGAGGCCGCGCTGGAGCTGCTCGACCTGCCGGCCGACGCGCCCCGGCGGCTCTCCGGCCTGCTCGCCGAGGCCCGCGCGCAGGATCCGGAACTCCCCTACCTGGTCGCCCTGCTGGCCGTGCACGCGGCCAGCCCGCCGGTCGGCACCGCCTACCGGCAGGGGGAGGAGCGGCTGCTCTTCGCGGTCGACGACGGGACGGTGCTGCACGACCGGGAGTTCGGCGGCGCCGACCTCGTGGTCGGCAGCGCCCTGCTCGACGCGGCCGGCATGGCGGCCGACCGCAAGGAAGCCGGCTGATCCGCATGCCGACGCGCCACCGGACCACCCACCGGACGCCCACCCGCCGGACGCCTACCTGCCGGCCGACCGGACACCGGCCCCCCGCCGGGCCGGAAGCCCGCCCGGAAGCCGGGCCGGAAACCGGCCCGGTCGGACACCCCGCCGCCCGCCGGACCACCCGCCCGGCCGGCCGGCAGACCCCCCGAACCCCCAGCAACGCCCCCGAGGAGCACCGCCCGTGACGACCCACCACGACACGTCCTGGGCGCCCGAGACCGAGCCCGCCGCGCCCTCGCCGATCACCCCGGCCGACGTGGCCGACGCCGCCCGGCTGGTCTCCTTCGGCCTCCAGGCCAAGCTGCTCCCGGCCCGCGACGCCGAGTACACCGAACTGGTCCGCCGCTACCGCGAGGACCCGGCCTTCGCCCGCCTCGCCGACGCCGTCGCCACCGGCATGGGCCTGGTCGTCCTGGAGGTCTCGCCGCGCGCCGGCATGGCCGTCGCCGCCGCCGAGGAGTCCGTCTTCGCCGTCCGGATGGGCGACTACTCCCGGCGTGCCGCCTCCGAGTCCACCGACCGCTTCCTGCACGGCCTGGCCCACCTCGCCGTCGCCGCGATGGCCTTCCCCCGGCCCGAGGACCTCGCCGACGACGGCTACCTCGGCCGGATCACCGTCAACGGCGTCGACGCCTTCGTCCGCCAGGCCTGCCGCCGCCTGGAGGAACAGGCCACCGTGGACGGCGCCAACACCGACCCGCACAGCGACGCCCCCGGCCTGGAGGCCGCCTGGCGGGTCTGGGCCCGGCGCACCGCCACCGGCGCCACCAAGGACGCGCGCCGGCTGTCCGGCTCCACCATCGGCATCGTCGCCAAGGCCGTGCTGTTCCTGGTCGACTCCGGCTTCCTGCAGAAGGTCGCGGACGACGCCGGCGGCACCTACCGCACCACCGCCCGCTACCAGCTCCAGGTCCGCGACCTGGCCGGCAGCGCCGCGATGGCCGAACTGCTCGACCTCGGCGTCGTCCCGGTCTCCGACGGCACGGCCACCCTGCTGCCCCCGGACACCGGTGACGAGCTGGTCGCCGACGCCGGCCTCCCGTTCCACTCCCTCTGACACCCCCCACCCCCCGCCCGCTCCTCCGGCATCCGCCCCGACCCCTGTCGTCCGAACCAGCCCCCCATCCACCCGTCTCCTGGAGAACCGCCGCACATGTACGAGCTCAACCGGGTCCGCCTCTACTCGATCGGACCGGCCGGCGCCCGCTACGCCGACACGGTGCTCGACCTGCGCGGCGTGGGTGAGCCCGTCGCCGATCCGGCCCCCCAGCAGATCGGCCTGTTCGGCGAGGAGCCCGACGGTCCGGTCCGCCGCCCGGCGCCCGCCGGCGTGCTCTTCCTGGAGAACGGCGGCGGCAAGTCCGTCCTGCTCAAGCTGATCTTCTCGGTCATGCTCCCCGGTCACCGCAACACCCTCGGCGGCGCCAGCTCCGGCGTGCTCCGCAAGTTCCTGCTCGCCGACGACTGCGGCCACGTCGCCCTGGAGTGGCAGCACACCGTCACCGGCGAGCCGATCGTGGTCGGCAAGGTCAGCGAGTGGCGCGGACGCCAGGTCTCCTCGGACCCGCGCAAGTTCGCCGAGACCTGGTACTCCTTCCGCCCCGGCCCCGGCCTCACCCTGGACTCCCTCCCGGTCTCCGAGCGGGTCAGCCTGGCCGGCGACCAGAAGGCCCGTGGCCGCCGCCGCACCATGAAGGGGTTCCGCGACGCCCTCACCGAGGCAGGCAAGGCCCACCCGCACCTCGACCTGGTCTTCGAGGACGGCCACGACCGCTGGACCGAGCACCTCGGTGAACTCGGCCTCGACCCCGAACTCTTCCGCTACCAGCGCGAGATGAACGCCGACGAGGGCGAGGCGGCCGGCCTCTTCGCGGTCAAGCAGGACAAGGACTTCACCGACCTGCTGCTGCGCGCCGTCACCGACACCCGGGACACCGACGGCCTCGCCGACCTGGTCCACGGCTTCGCCGCCAAACTCGGCCTGCGTTCCGAACTCACCGCCGAACGCGACTTCACCGCCGGTTCGCTGGAGCTGCTGGAGCGCATCGCCGAGTCCACCACCGCCCGCGAGTCCGTCCGCGAGGCCCACCGCACGGCCGAGCGCCGCACCCGTCGGCTCGCCCACGCCCTGAGTTCCCGGGCCGCCGCCGAACGCGACCGCGCCCACGACCTGGCCGTGGAGGTGGCCGCCGCCGAGGGCGCCGTCACCGCCGCCGAGACCGACCGCACCCGGCACACCCTGATCGCCGCCGAACTCACCCACCGGCACGCCACGCTCGCCCTGGCCGCCGCCACCGCCGAGGCCGCCGCGCTGCGCCGCGAGCTCACCGACGCCCGCACCCTGCACTCCGCCTGGCAGGCCGCCGAGACGGTGCTCCGCCAGCGCGCCGCAGCCGACCGGGTGGCGCGGGTCGCCGCCGCGATCCGTGAGGCGGAGCTGGACGCCGCCCCCGCGCTGGCCGCCCGGGCCCGCGCCGCCACCGCGCTGGCCCGCGTCCTGGAGAGCGCCGCCGCCGCCGCCGAGCTGCGCGCCGACACCGAGGAGGAGCGCGCCGCCGAACTCCAGGCCGACGGCGCCAAGTCCCAGACCGACGCCACCGAGGCCGCCACCGCCGCGCAGAAGGCCCGCAGCGAGGCCGACCACCTGCGCCAGCGGCTCGCCGAGGTCGAGCGGGAGACCGAGGCCGCCGTCGAGGCCGGCTGGATCGACCCCGACACCGCGGAGCCGGACCCGGCCCGCGCCGCCCTGCACGCCGCCGACGTCGAGAAGTCCGCCGGCGACGCCCTCGCCCGGGCCCGTACCGCCGCCGAGGCCGCCGCCGCCCGGCTGCGCGAGGCCGCCGCCGCCACCGGCCGCGCCGAACTCGCCGACGCCCGCGCCACCGACGCCCGCAAGGCCGCCGTCCGGGCGCTCGCCACCGAGCAGCGCACCGCCGCCCTGCTCGCCACCGAGCCCCGCCTCGCCGATCTGCTCTCGCTCACGCCCGCTCCCACCGACTGGCACGAGGAGGGGACGGGAGCCGAGGAGGACGCCGGCTTCCTCACCCCCGCCGTCCTCGACCGCAACGCCGAGTACCTGCGCGAACTCCTCGACGAGACCATCGCCGCCGCCGAGCGCACCCTTTTCGACCTGCGCACCGCCGCCGCCGACGACTCCCGGATCCTCGCCGCCCTCGGCGACGGCGGCCTGCTGCCGCCCGGCCCGGACGTCCTGGCCACCGTCGAGTACCTCGCCGAGCACGGCATCCCCGCGCTGCCCGGCTGGCGCTACCTCGCCCAGTCCGTCGACCCGGCCGACCACGAGGCGATCCTCGCCGCCCGCCCCGAACTCGTCGACGGCGTCGTCATCACCGACCCCCACTCGCTCGACCGGGCCCGCGAGGCCCTGCAGTCCGCCGCGCTGCTGCCCCGCTCGACCGTCGCCGTCGGCGCCGCCGCCGCGCTGATCGCCCCGATCACCGACGAGCCGGCCTTCTTCCTGGTCCCGCCGAACCCGGCCATGCACGACGAGTCCGCCGCCGACGACGAGCGCCGCGAGCTGCGCGCCCGCGCCACCGCCCGCGAGGAGCACATCCGCGAACTCGCCGGCCGCCTCGGCGGCGACCGCGCGCTGGCCGCCCGGCTCGCCTCCTGGCACGCCAGCTGCCCGCCCGGCACCCTCGCCGAACTGGCCGCCGCCGCCGAGGCCGCCCGCGAGCACGCCGAGCACGCCGCCGCGGCCCTGGCCACCCTGCGGGCCGAGCACGACGAGGCCGAGACCGACCACGCCACCGCCGCCGTCGCCCACGAGGAGCACCGGGAGGCCGCCCAGCAGGCCCGGCGCCGCGCCGACGCCCTCTCCGGCCTCGCCTTCCGCCTGCGCGAGCGGGCCAACTGGAGCCGCCGCCAGCGCGAACTCGCCGAGGACGCCGCCGAGTGCGACCGCCGTCAGGCCGTCTGCGCCGAACGCGCCCGCACCTGCGACGAGGACCGGCGCGCCGCCCAGCGCGCCGCCGACGACGCCCGCCGGACCGCCCGCACCCTGCGGGCCGAACGCGCCGAGATCCCCGCCGCCGAGCAGGACGACGAGCCCGTCGAGGCGACGTCCGTCGCGCTCCCCGCACTCCGCGAGGCCTACCGGGCCGCGTCCCAGCTGTACGAGAAGGTCGGCGTCGGCGCCGACCTGCGCGCCGAGCAGGCCCGCGCCGAGGGCGACGAGGCCGCCGCCGCGACCGAGCTCGACCGCCTCACCAACAAGGTCCGCACCCGCGCCGAGGAACTGCTGGGCAGCCCCGACGGCGCCGACGGCCCGGCCCGTCAGGCCGCCGCCGCCCGGGCCGAGGAGCTGGTCGCCACCATCGAGACCCGCGCCGCCGTCGCCAGCGAGCAGCTCGGCCGGCTCCGCGGTGACGCCGAACGCTCCGCCCCCGTCGACGGCGAGGCGCACACCGAGCTGCCCGAGGATCTGGTCCCCGCCGACCCCGAGCACGCCCAGGTCCTGCTGCGGACCGCCACCGGCCGGCTCGCCGACCGCCGCGAGGCCCTGGACACCGCCCGCACCGTGCACGCCGACCTCCGGCGCACCTCCGACGCCGCCCAGGCCGCCGCCGCCGACTTCGACGAGCACGCCGGTCAGCTCCGCGACGGCCTGCGCGAGCACCAGGACGACGCGGACCGGCCGGTCGAGCCCTACCTGGGCTCGATCGTCGACGCCCGCGCCGCCGCCGCCGAGGCCCGCCGTGCCCTGCGCACCGCCGCCGGCGAGCTCTCCTCCGCCGAACTCGCCGTACGCGACGCCTCGGACACGCTGGTCCGGCACGCCAACGCGGCCCGCTTCGAGGCCGTCCGCACCCCGGCCCGCCAGCAGATCCGCGAACTGCCCGCCTCCGCCCTGCCCGACCACGCCGCCGCCTGGGCCGTCGCCTTCGCCCCCCGGCTGCGCGTGCTCACCGACGAACTCGCCCAGCTGGAGCGCAACCGAGGCTCGATCGTCGACCGCCTGCGCGGCCTGGTGGAGTCCTCGCTCACCACCCTGCGCGCCGCCCAGCGGCTCTCCCGGCTGCCCGAGGGCCTGGGGGAGTGGTCCGGCCAGGAGTTCCTCCGGATCCGCTTCGAGGACCCGGACCACGCCACCCTGGTCGAGCGGCTCGGCGAGGTCATCGACGAGGCCACCCGCGCCGCCGTCCGGAAGAACAGCGACCTGCGTCGCGACGGCATGTCCCTGCTGCTGCGCGGCGTCGCCGCCGCGATCGGCCCGCGAGGGGTCTCCGTCGAGATCCTCAAGCCCGACGCGGTGCTGCGGGCCGAACGGGTCGGCGTCGGCCAGATGTCCGACGTCTTCTCCGGCGGCCAGCTGCTCACCGCCGCCATCGCGCTGTACTGCACGATGGCCGCGCTGCGCGCCAACGACCGGGGCCAGTCCCAGCTGCGGCACGCCGGCACCCTGTTCCTCGACAACCCGATCGGCCGGGCCAACGCCACCTACCTGCTGGAGCTCCAGCGCGCCGTGGCCGACGCGCTCGGCGTCCAGCTGATCTACACCACCGGGTTGTTCGACACCACGGCGCTCGCCGAGTTCCCGCTGGTCATCCGGCTGCGCAACGACGCCGACCTGCGGGCGGGGCTGAAGTACATCTCGGTGGAGGAACACCTGCGGCCCGGCCTGCCGGCGCCGCAGGACCCGGACGGCCCGGCCGTCCACGGCGAGATCACCGCCACCCGGATGTTCAAGCGGCCGGCGGAGGCACCGGCCTCCTCGTGACCGTCGTACGGTGGGGCGCATGTTGACGATCGTTCACTTCAGCGACACCCACCTGGGCCAGGACCACCACGGGGACGGCGGTGCGCGGGCGCGGGGGCGGGCCGAGCGGGTGATGGCGTACCTCGACGCCCTGCCCGGCGCGCCGGACGCCGTCCTGGTCACCGGCGACCTCGCGGACCACGGCCTGCCCGCCGAGTACCGCGAGGTCGCCGAGGCGCTGGTCTCCCGCCACCCGGTGCTGTTCTGTCCCGGCAACCACGACATACGCGGGCCCTACCGGGAGGTGCTGCTCGGCGAGGGGCCCGCCGACGGCCCGGTCAACCGGCTGCACCGGCTGCCCGGCGCCGACGTGCTGATGCTGGACTCCTCCGTCCCGGGCCGGCACGACGGCCTGCTCGACGAGGAGACCCTCGGCTGGCTGGACCGCACGCTGGCCGAGGGGACGCCGGACCGCCCCGCGCTGGTGGCCTTCCACCACCCGCCGGTGGTGCTGCACCTGCCGTACGTGGACCCGATCCGGCAGTTCGGCGAGGAGCGGCTCGCCGAGGTGCTGGGCCGCCACCCCCGGGTCAGGGCGCTGCTCTGCGGTCACGCCCACACCGCGGCGGCCACCACCTTCGCCGGACTGCCGCTGCTGGTCGCGCCGGGCGTGGTCTCCACCGTCGCGCTGCCCTGCGAGGGCGGGGCCGAGATCACCTACGACCAGCCGCCGATGGTCGCCTTCCACGTGCTGGACGACACCGGACGGCTCACCACCCACTACCGGGTGGTCACCTCCGGCTGACGCGGCCCGTGGCTTGCCGGCGGGTGCGGGGGCGGGTACGCCGGCGGGTACGTCGCGGCGCGTGCCTGCGGCCGCGGCTGGCCGGCCGGCGGGGGAGCGGTTCCCGGCGGCCCCGGTCGCGGCGCCGGTCGTGGCCCCGCCGGAGCCCGGCTGCCGGCCATCGGCGAGGCGGAGTCCGGCCCGCGCATCCGCTGCGCGGCGACCTGACGCGAGATCAGGATCTCCAGGAGGCACCACATCGTGCCGAACACCCCGAGCCCCATCGCCATCAGGGCCGGTGTCATCAACCAGCTGTCGGCGTAGGAGGACAGCGCCGCGAGGACGATGCCGACCAGGGTGAAGGCGAGACAGAGCACCGCCCGGACGACGGTGGTCCGCACCTCGTCGGGCAGACGGCGGCGACGGCGTGCGGATGACATCGGGCGACCCCCAGGCGCGGTCACGGCGGCGTACGCGGGCGGACACGGGTGGAACCGGTCGGGGCGGGCAGGGTTCCGGAGTGACCGGCGGCCGGGAGCGCGCCCCTCTGCACCACTCTGCCCTGTCGTACCCGGACTATGCGCACGAATCCCCCGAACTGACACCAAATCGTGTGATCAGGGCCGGAGCGGCCGAAACCTCCGGGCGCTCAGCCCAGTTGACGACCGAGCTCCTCCAGCGCGCCCGTCACGATCGTCCGCATCGCCCGCTCGGCGTGTTCGGCGTCCCCCGCGCAGACCGCCTCCGCGACCTCGCGGTGCAGCCGGATCGCGTACGGCTCGGGCTGATGGGGCATCAGATGGTACTCGGTCCGGCCGGTGAGCACCGCCCCCACGGTGTCACCGAGGTGCGCGAACATCTCGTTGCGGGAGGCGCGCAGCACGGTGGCGTGGAAGTCGATGTCGTGCTGGAGGAAGGCGGCCAGGTCGGCGGCGCGCGCGGTCACCGTCAACTCGACGGCCAGGGAGCTGAGTCGGCGCCGCTCGTCGTCGGTGGCGTGGTGGGCGGCGAGGGCCGCCGCGGCCGGCTCCACGGCCAGCCGGAGCGAGCCGAGCGAGCGCAGCTGCGCGGGGCGGTCGGCGCCCGCCAGCCGCCAGCGGATCACCAGCGGATCGAAGACGTCCCAGTCCGACTTGGGCTGCACGGTGATCCCGACCCGGCGGCGGGAGGCCACCATGCGCATCCCCTCCAGGATCCGCACCGACTCGCGGACCACCGTCCGCGACACCCCGAACCGCTCCTCCAGCTCCTCGGCCCGCAGCACCGCGCCCTCGGGAACCTCCCCGGACGCGATGGCCGGCCCCAGCTCCGCGAGCAGTCGGCCGGGCAGCCCCTGGATCTCCATCCGCCCAGCCTAGACGCCCGCCCCCGGCCCGCACCCCCCGACCTGCACCCGGGGCCCTGACCTGCACCCGGGGCCCTGACCTGCGCCCCGGGTCCGGCCCGCGCCCCCGGTCCGGCTCGCGCCCCCGAACCCCGCGGTGCGCCCCGGCCGGGAACAAAAGTATGACGATTTGATTTCCGGCACTTGAATACGTCATATCTTTGAGAAACAGTGGCGGCCAGGCAACGAAGGAGCACCACCCATGGCTCTCAGCGTCGAGAACCACGACACCCCCGCAGCACCCCTCACGGTCGTCGTGATGGGCGTCTCGGGCGTCGGCAAGACCACCCTGGCCCGTCTGCTGGCCGACCGCCTCGGCCTCCCCTTCGCCGAGGCGGACGACTTCCACCCGCCCGCCAACATCGCCAAGATGTCGGCCGGCACCCCGCTGGACGACCGGGACCGGGCCCCCTGGCTGCGCGCCGTCGGCGCCTGGCTCAAGGAGCGCACCGAGGCCGGCACCGGCGGTGTGGTCACCTGCTCGGCGCTGAAGCACGGCTATCGCGACACCCTCCGCGAGGCCTGCCCGGACGCCTGGTTCCTGCACCTCAGCGGCGGTCACGAGCTGGTCGGGGACCGGCTCGCCCACCGCACCGGCCACTTCATGCCGACGTCGCTGCTCGACTCGCAGTACGCGGCCCTGGAACCCCTCGGTCCGGACGAGCGGGGCGCCGCCCTGGACGTCGGCCCGTCCCCCGAAGACCTCGTCGAGAAGGCCGTGGCGCTGCTGCGGCCCGTCAATGGAGACCTCGCGTGACCACCCTCCTCGCGGCCGCCGCACCGGCCCTGCCGCACACCGACAGCGACCTCAGGCTGTTGATCGCGGTGCTGCTCAGCATCGGCGCCATCGTGCTGCTGATCACCAGGTTCAAGCTGCACCCGTTCCTGGCCCTCACCCTCGGCTCGGGGCTGCTGGCGGCCGTCGCGGGCGCGCCGTTCGACAAGCTGCTCGGCAGCTTCTCCACGGGCTTCGGCGCCACCGTGGCGGGCGTCGGGCTGCTGATCGGCCTGGGCGCGATGCTCGGCAAGCTGCTCGCCGACTCGGGCGGGGCGAACATCATCGCCGACACCGTGCTGGCCCGCTCCGGCCCGAAGGCGCTGCCCTGGGCCATGGCGCTGATCGCGGCCGTGCTCGGTCTGCCGCTCTTCTTCGAGGTCGGTGTCGTCCTGCTGATCCCGATCGTGCTGCTGGTGGCGCGCCGGGGCAACGTCCCGCTGATGCGGATCGGCATCCCGGCCCTGGCCGGCCTCTCGGTCCTGCACGGCCTGGTGCCGCCGCACCCGGGCCCGCTGGTCGCCGTCGACGCGCTGAAGGCCGACCTCGGCATCACCCTGGCCCTCGGCCTGCTGATCGCCGTTCCGACGCTGATCGTCGCCGGCCCGCTGTTCGCGCGGGTCGCCGAGCGCTGGGTCGGCCCGCTGGAGATCCCGGAGAACACCGCCCCGGAGGGAGCCGTCGAACGGCCGGAGCGCACGCCGTCCTTCGGCGCCGTCCTGGCGACCATCCTGCTGCCGGTGGTGCTGATGCTCGGCAAGGCGCTGGCCGACGTCGTGGTCGACGACCCGAAGGCGCTGCCGCAGCGGGTGTTCGACTTCATCGGCTCGCCTCTGATCGCCCTGCTCGCCGCGACCCTGCTCGGCATGGTCACCCTCGGCCGGGCGGCCGGTTTCGACCGCGACCGGATCTCCGACACGGTCGGCAGGTCGCTCGGCCCGATCGCCGGCATCGTCTTCATCGTCGGTGCGGGCGGCGGCTTCAAGCAGACCCTGATCGACGTGGGCGTCGGCGACGCGGTGAGCGAGTGGTCGGCCAGGTGGCACATCTCGGCGCTGCTGCTCGGCTGGCTGATCGCCGTCCTGATCCGGCTCGCGACCGGCTCCGCGACGGTGGCCACCATCACCGCGGCCGGCATCGTCGCCCCGCTGGCCGCCGACATGTCCTCGACCCACGCGGCCCTGCTGGTCCTGGCGATCGGCGCCGGCTCGCTCTTCTTCTCGCACGTCAACGACGCCGGCTTCTGGCTGGTGAAGGAGTACTTCGGGATGAGCGTCGGCCAGACCCTGAAGTCCTGGTCGGTGATGGAGACGGTGATCTCGGTCGTCGCGATCGTGCTGATCATGCCGCTCAGCCTGATCATCTAGCCCCGGTAGCGGTACCCCGGGACGGCGGACGGACGGTCCGCGGAAACGACGGACGGGCGGGCGCTCCCCAGGGGGAGCGCCCGCCCGTCACGTTCGGGAGGTCACTTCAGCAGCGGCACGACGGAGGGCGGGCACCCCCAGCCCTGGGGTGCCCGCCCGGCACGGCTGCGCCGTGGCGCTACTTGCCCTGGCGCTTGCCCAGGAACGCCTCGACCTCGGTGCGGATCTCCGGGGTGTCCAGGCCGCGGACGGTCATCGTGGTGCGGCGGCGCAGCACGTCGTCCACGGTGTACGCCCACTCGCTGTCGGCCGCGTAGGCGACCTGTGCCCAGACGTCCGGCCCGTCCTCGTGGATCGGCCGGCCGAGCTCCGGGTTCTCGTCGATCATGCGGGCGATCTCGAAGGAGAGCGTGCCGTAGTGGCTCGCCAGGTGCTTGGCGACCAGCGGCTCCATCCGGGAGCCCGGCTCGCGGTCGATCAGCAGACGGTGCGCGACGGCGTTCGGCGCGCCGACGCCCGGCAGCGGGACGGTCGGGGCGATCGGGGACATGTCCTCGCCGAGGGAGGTGCCGGGCACGTGCGCCAGCTTCTCCAGCACCGTCCGGCCGATGTGCCGGTAGGTGGTCCACTTGCCGCCGGCGACCGACAGCATGCCGCCCCTGCCCTCGGTGACGACCGTCTCGCGCTTCGCCGCGGCGGTGTCGCCCGGGCCGCCGGGCAGCACCCGCAGGCCGGCGAAGGAGTAGGTGATCAGGTCGCGGTCGAGGTGCTCGTCGCGGATGGCGTGCGCGGCCTCGCCCATGATCTGGTCGATGTCCGCCTCGGTGGCCCGGACGTCCTGCGGGTCGCCCATGTACTCCTCGTCGGTGGTGCCGAGCAGGACGTGGTCCTCCCACGGGATGGCGAAGGAGACGCGGTACTTGTCGATCGGGATGGTCAGCGCGGCACGCCACGGGGCGCGGCGCTTGACGACGACGTGGGCGCCCTTGGAGAGGCGGATCGACGGCGCGGCGCCGACGTCCTCCATCTTTCGCAGGTGGTCCACCCACGGGCCGGTGGCGTTGAGCACCAGGCGGGCGTCGACGCCGAACTCGGTGCCGTCCAGGCGGTCCCGCAGCTCGGCGCCGGTGACCCGGCTGCCGGTGAAGCGCAGGCCGGTGACCTCGGCGTGGTTCAGCACGACCGCGCCGGCGTCGACGGCGGCGCGCACCGTCATCACCGCGACGCGCGAGTCGTTCATCTGGTGGTCGCCGTAGACGGCGACCGAGCGCAGGCCCTCGCTGCGCAGCGCGGGCACCTGCTGGGCGGCGTGCGCGGCGGTGGAGACCCGGCCCATGCCGTCGCGGAAGGCGGAGAGCGCGGAGTACAGGAAGACGCCGGCGCCGAGCTTGGGCGCGCTGTGCGGGCCGCCCTTGTAGACCGGCACGAAGAAGGTCAGCGGGTTGACCAGGTGCGGGGCGACGTCGGTGGCGAGCGCGCGGCGCTCCTTGTGGTTCTCGGCGACCAGCTTGACCGCGCCGGTCTGCAGGTAGCGCAGACCGCCGTGGACCAGCTTGGAGGAGGCGCTGGAGGTGGCGCCCGCGAAGTCGCCGGCGTCGACCATGGCGACCTTCAGACCGGCCTGGGAGGCCGTCCAGGCGACGGCGGTGCCGAGGATGCCGCCCCCGATCACCAGCAGGTCGTAGGTGGCCTTGCCCAGCAGCTCGCGGGTCTCGGCACGGGATGCGGTGTGGCCGGCGGAGCGCTCGGCGCCCAGGGTCGGGATGGTTGCCATGGTGTGTGTACGGCGCGCGGGTCGGGCTGCGCCGTTACTCCTCTCGGTGTGCGTACGGCCCCTGGGGAGAGGCCGGGTCGGCCCGGTGCGGCGGGCCGGTGAAACGGGAGCGGGCCGGCCGGGGCTGCTGCCCCGACCGGCTTCGCGATCAGTTGTTCTCGTCCTCCTCCACCCAGCCCATGGTGCGCTCGACGGCCTTGAGCCACTTCTTGTACTCGCGCTCCCGGGTGGCCTCGTCCATGCGCGGGGTCCACTCGGCGGCGCGGTGCCAGTTGGCCCGCAGGGTGTCGAGGTCGTTCCAGAAGCCGACCGCCAGACCGGCCGCGTAGGCGGCACCGAGGGCGGTGGTCTCGGCCACGTACGGGCGCTCGACCGGGGCGTCCAGGACGTCGGCGATGTTCTGCATGAGCAGGTTGTTGCTGGTCATGCCGCCGTCGACCTTGAGGGCCGTGAGCTCGACCCCGGAGTCCTTCTGCATGGCGTCGACGACCTCGCGGGTCTGCCAGGCGGTGGCCTCCAGGACGGCCCGGGCCAGGTGGCCCTTGGTGACGTACCGGGTGAGGCCGGCGATCACACCGCGGGCGTCGGAGCGCCAGTACGGGGCGAAGAGGCCGGAGAAGGCCGGTACGAAGTAGGCGCCGCCGTTGTCCTCGACGGTGTTGGCGAGGGTCTCGATCTCGGCGGCGGTCGAGATGATGCCGAGCTGGTCCCGCAGCCACTGGACGAGCGAGCCGGTGACGGCGATCGAGCCCTCCAGCGCGTAGACCGGCTTCTGGTCGCCGATCCGGTAGCCGACGGTGGTCAGCAGGCCGTGGTACGAGTTGACGATCTTCTCGCCGGTGTTCAGCAGGAGGAAGGTGCCGGTGCCGTAGGTCGACTTGGCCTCGCCCTCGTTGAAGCAGGTCTGGCCGAACAGCGCGGCCTGCTGGTCGCCGAGCGCCGCCGCGACCGGCACGCCGGCCAGGTCGCCGACGGCCTCGCCGTAGACCTCGGCGGAGGAGCGGATCTCCGGGAGGACGGCCATCGGCACGCCCATCGACTCGGCGATCTTCTCGTCCCAGGCCAGCGACTGGAGGTTCATCAGCATGGTGCGGCTGGCGTTGGTCACGTCGGTGACGTGCTTGCCGCCCTCGACACCACCGGTGAGGTTCCAGATGACCCAGGTGTCCATGGTGCCGAACAGGATGTCGCCGGCCTCGGCGCGCTCGCGCAGGCCCTCGACGTTGTCCAGCAGCCAGCGGATCTTCGGGCCGGCGAAGTAGCTGGCCAGCGGGAGGCCGGTCTCGCGGCGGAAGCGGTCCTGACCGACGTTGCGGCCCAGCTCGCGGCAGAGGGCCTCGGTCCGGGTGTCCTGCCACACGAGCGCGTTGTGGACCGGCTCGCCGGTGTGGCGGTCCCACAGGACGGTGGTCTCGCGCTGGTTGGTGATGCCGATCGCGCGGATGTCGTCCTTGGTCAGTCCGGCCTTCTCCAGCGCGCCGCGGACGACCGACTGCACCCGGGTCCAGATCTCGGCGGCGTCGTGCTCGACGTAGCCCGGCTGCGGGAAGATCTGCCGGTGCTCCTGCTGGTCGACGGAGACGATCCGGCCGTCCGCGCCGAAGATGATGCAACGGCTGGAGGTGGTGCCCTGGTCGATCGCGGCGATGTAGTTGCCAGTGCCAGTGGAGGTCATGAGGGTCCTCGGCTCGTTCAGCGGAATTCGGGGGTGGGTGGGCCTGACTCTCAGGTCAGTCCCCGTGCTCGGGCTGGGTGGAAACCCGGGGGCGTCAGAACGCCACGTGGTACAGGCCGCCGGCGAGCAGGCCGCCGATGACCGGGCCGACCACCGGGATCCAGGCGTAGGACCAGTCGGAGCCGCCCTTGTTCGGGATCGGCAGCAGCGCGTGGACGATGCGCGGACCCAGGTCGCGGACCGGGTTGATGGCGTACCCGGTCGGGCCGCCGAGCGACAGGCCGATGCCGACCACGGTGAAGGCGACGATCAGGATGCCGGTGCCGGAGAGGCCGAGGCCCTTGGTGAGGCCCTGGGTGAGGATGCCCAGGCAGAGCACGAAGGTGCCGATGATCTCGGTGAGCAGGTTCTGGACCGGGTTCCGGATCTCGGGGCCGGTCGAGAAGATACCGAGGGTGGGCTCCTGGTTGGCCTGGAACTGGCCGAGGTAGGTGAGCCACACGAAGACGGCGCCGATCATCGCGCCGAGCAGCTGGGAGCCGAGGTAGAGCGGGACCGTGCTCCAGTCGCCGCTGTCCACCGCGAGGGCCAGGGTGACCGCCGGGTTCAGGTGCGCGCCGGACTTCGGGGCCGACATGTAGGCGGCGATCATCACCGCGAAGCCCCAGCCGAAGGTGATCGCCAGCCAGCCGGCGTTGAGGGCCTTCGACTTCTTGAGCGTCACGGCGGCACAGACGCCGCCGCCGAGAAGTATCAGCGCTGCGGTGCCGAGGGTTTCGCCGACGAAGATGTCGCCGTTGGAGAACGCGGACACAAAGACTCCCTTGTCCATATGGCCCGGAGGTGCGGGTGGGGGCAGGGGCCGGGCGATCGGGGGGCGGGTGAGCGCTCTGTGGGATCGTTTCGCACGGCCATCGTTCGACAATGTCGACCGTCATGCGGAAGCTTCCTCCCCGGGTCGCCCTCACGTCAAGGCCGGGTTACGCAGCTGTGACCCTTTGCTCGGTCCGCTACCCGGCGTCACCGACTGGATAGTCGCAATTTTGGACAAAACGGTAAGGCGCGGACAGGCGACTCGCCTGTCCGCGCCTCAGCGTGAACGTCGTGCATCCGGGGCGGCGCCCCGGCACCCCGGGTCAGAACCGGCCGGCGCCCAGGTCCCGGGAGATCGCCCGCGCGGCGCTGCGCACCGACGCGACCAGCGACGGCTTCACGAAGCCGTCCTCGCAGACCCGCTCCACCGGGCCGTTGACGCAGACCGCGCCGACCGGGTTGCGCCGCCGGTCCTGGATCAGTGCGCCGATCGAGGCCACGCCCTCCCAGGTCTCCTCGACCGCGTCCGCCCAGCCGCGCTCGCGGGTCAGCGCCGCCTCGGCGTCCACGTCGGCCGCCGAGGTCAGCGTCCGCGCCGTGTACGGCTCGTACGGCCCGTCGCCCAGCTCGCCGCGCGCCACCGGGTCGTACGCCAGCAGGACCTTGCCCAGCGCGGTGGAGTGCAGCGGCTGCATCGAGCCGACCTCCAGCACCTGCCGGGTGTCGTCCGGCCGGAAGACGTGGTGCACGATCAGCACGCCCTGGTGGTGCAGGACGCCCAGGTAGACGGTCTCCCCGGCCGCCCTGGCCAGGTCGTCCGCCCACACCAGGGCCCGCGCGCGCAGCTCGTGCACGTCCAGGTAGCTCTGGCCGAGCCGCAGCAGCTCCGCGCCCAGCTGGTACTTGCCGCTCTCCGCGTCCTGCTCCACGAAACCCTCCTGCTGGAGGGTGCGCAGGATGCCGTGTGCCGTCCCCTTGGCCAGGTCCAGCGCCGTCGCGACCTCGGACAGGCCCAGGCGGCGCTCGCCGCCGGCCAGCAGGCGCATGATCGCGGCGGCCCGGGAGAGCGACTGGATCGGGCCGGGCATGTGTACCTCCGGGCTGACAGGCGGTCGACAATGTCGACCGCAGTGGTAACGGGCACGAGTCTGCCAGGCCGTGCCCGGTCCGTGCACCTTCCCCCTCGGTAACCCCCGCGCCTCCGACCCGTCCCGGGCGGCCCCGGGCCGTCCCGGATCGGTCCCGGCGCGCCCCGGCCGCGGGGCCGGCCCTCCGCCCGGCCTCAGGGCCGGACGCGGGCCACCTCGGCGGCCAGCTCCCGGATCTGCGCCGGTCCCACCCGGCAGCAGCCGCCCACCAGCCGCGCCCCGCCCGACAGCCAGCCGGCCACCCGCTCCGCCGCGAAGGTCGGACCGCCGGTCCAGTCCCGCGCCGCGGCGTCCCAGCCCTCGCCGCTGTTCGGGTACGCCACGACCGGCTTGCCGGTCACCCGCGCCGCCAGCGCCACCGCCCCGTCGACCTCCTGCGGCGCGCAGCAGTTCACCCCCACGGCCACCACCTCGTCCGCCTCCGCCGCCGGCGCGAACGCCTCCGCCAGCGGCTGCCCCGCCCGGGTGCGCCCGCCCGCCACGCTGAACGACAGCCAGACCGGCACCCCCAGGCCGCGCACCGCCCGCAGCAGGGCCCGGGCCTCGTCGGCGTCCGGCACCGTCTCCAGTGCCAGCACGTCCGGCCCGGCCGCCGCCAGGGCCTCCAGCCGGGGCCGGTGGAACGCCTCCAGCTCGGCCGTGCTCAGCCCGTACCGTCCCCGGTACTCCGAGCCGTCCGCGGTCACCGCGCCGTACGGCCCCACCGACGCCGCCACCCAGCGCCGCCGGCCGGGCAGGCCCCCGGCCGCCTCCCGGGCCGCCTCCCGGGCGAGCTCCACGCCGAGCGCCAGCAGCCGCGCCGCCCCGGCCCGGCCCACCCCGCGCCGGGCGAAGCCCTCGAAACTCGCCTGGTAGCTCGCCGTGATCGCGACCTCGGCCCCCGCCTCGAAGTACGCCCGGTGCACCGCCCGCACCGCCTCCGGCGCGTCCAGCAGCAGCCGGGCCGACCACAGCCCGTCCGCCAGGTCGTGGCCGGCCGCCGCCAACTGGTCGGACAGCCCGCCGTCCAGCACCAGGGGGCCGGCCGCCAGGGCCGTGGCGAAGTCCGACGGGGGAGTGCTGGGCACGACGGCCTCCTCGCGACGAAGCTCCTGGTCACACCCTAGAAGCAGAGCGGTCCCCGGATCCCCGGAAAATCATTTGCCGCAGAGGCAAAGGATCGCTACGTTGTGCTCATTCCGAGAAGGACGGGCACGCACCGTGAGTGGAGAGGAGCGCGCCGTGACCACCCCACCCGACACCCCGGGTCGCACGGCCGCCGAGCAGGAGTGGCTCGCCTCCTACGACCCCCGTGCGTACACCCCGGTCGCCGTCACGGTCGACGTCGTCGCCCTGACCCTGCGCCACGGCTGCCTGCACGTCCTGCTGGTCGAGCGGGCCCTGCCGCCCTACCAGGGCCGCTGGGCGCTGCCCGGCGGCTTCCTGCGCGCCGGCGAGGAGAGCCTCGACGAGGCCGCCGCCCGCGAGCTCGCCGAGGAGACCGGCCTGCACGGCACGGTCGAGGCCGCGGCCGCGCTCAGCCGGATCCACCTCGAACAGCTCGGTACCTACGGCGCCCCCGACCGCGACCCGCGCATGCACGTGGTCGGCGTCGCCTACCTGGCCTTCGCCCCCGATCTGCCCGACCCGCAGGCCGGTACGGACGCGGCACGAGCCGCCTGGCACCCCGTCACCGACCTGGACCTCCGGCCGCCCGGCCGGTCCGAGACCGCCGGTGCACCCGCCGACACCCACGGGGGTGGCGTCGGCAGGTGCACCGGCACCCACATCCGGGCGACGGAGACGGCCGGACCCGCACCGAGCGGTCCCGCCGACGCCGCCCTCGACGCCGCCCTCGATCCGGGCTACGCCTGCCGGGGCGGCGCCCGGCCGGGCGCCGCGGCCCCGATCGCGCTGGCCTTCGACCACGCCCGCATCCTCGCGGACGGACTCGACCGCGCCCGCGCCAAGATCGAGTACAGCCCGCTGGCCACCGCCTTCCTCCAGCACGACTTCACCATCCCCGAGCTGCGCGCCGTCTACGAGGCCGTCTGGGACGAGAAGCTCCACCCCGGCAACTTCCACCGCAAGGTGCTCTCCGTCCCCGGCTTCGTCGAAGGCACCGGCACCACCACCAAGCACGGCGGCGCCCGCGGCGGCCCGCGCGCCCGTACCTACCGCTCCGGCGACGCCCGCCTCCTCCACCCGGCCCTCCTCCGACCCGCCCGGGAGGAAGAGGCGGGGGAGCGGATCCACTGACCGGGCCCCGCCTCCGGCCGGCCCCCACTAGCATCCGGCCATGACGATTCACGAGGCCGGCACGGTGCGCCACCGCCCCAACTCCCACTGCCACTTCTGCGGCACCCTCTACCCGCCCGGTACCGACGGCTGGCCCCGCGTCTGCCCGCAGTGCACCGAGATCAGCTACCGCAATCCGCTCCCGGTCGTCGTCACCCTCCTCCCCGTCACCCAGGACGACACCGCCGCCGGCCTCATCGTCATCCGCCGCACCATCGAGCCCGGGTACGGCGAGCTCGCCCTCCCCGGCGGCTACGTCGACTACGGCGAGAGCTGGCAGCAGGCCTGCGTCCGCGAGCTCCGCGAGGAGACGGGCATCCTCGCCGACGCCGTCGACATCACCCTGGTCGCCACCGACTCCGACACCCACGGCGGCTTCCTCTGCCTCTTCGGCCTGCTCCCGGCCCGCCCGCTCACCGAACTCCCGGCCTCCGTGCCCACCGAGGAGACCGACGGCTGGCAGCTCTCCACCCCGGACACCCCGCTCGCCTTCCCCTTCCACACCCGCGTCTCCCGCTCCTGGTACGACGGGGAGTTCACCCGCCCCTGACCAGGGCCTGACCGCGCCGGGCAGACCCTGGCGCACCGGCCGATCACGTGGCAGGGTCTGCACCGACAGCCCCCAACCGGACGCGGGCCCTGCCACGAGCAGCCCCGTCCTTACCACCGGCCGGGAGACCACCACCGTGAGCACTCCACCCCAGGACCAGCCGCTCTGGCGCCCCACCCCCGCTCGCGCCGCCAGCACCGGGATCGTGGCCTTCCAGGCCTGGGCCGCCCAGCACCACGGCGCCCCGGCCGCACCGCTCGCTCCCACCGCCTCCGACGCCGAGGCCGCCGCCCGCTACGCCGCCCTGCACGCCTGGTCCGTCGAGGACCTCGACCGCTTCTGGACGGCCGTCACCCAGTGGTTCGACGTCCGGCTCACCACCGAGGCCGGCACCGACGAACCGCTCGGCGTCCTGGCCGACCCCGCCATGCCCGGCGCCCGCTGGTTCCCCGGCCGCAAACTCAACTACGCCGAGCACGCCCTCCGCCACGGCGAGGACCGGGCCAACGCCGACAAGCCGGCCGTCCTCCACCTCGACGAGACCACCGAACAGCCCGTCACCCTCACCTGGGCCGAACTCCGCCGCCAGGTCGGCTCCCTCGCCGCCGCCCTCCGCGCGCGCGGCGTCCGCCCCGGCGACCGCGTCGGCGCCTACCTGCCCAACATCCCGCAGGCCGCCGTCGCCCTCCTCGCCACCGCGGCCGTCGGCGCCGTCTGGACCAGCTGCGCCCCGGACTTCGGCGCCCGCAGCGTCCTCGACCGCCTCCAGCAGATCGAGCCCGTCGTCCTGTTCGCCGTCGACGGCTACCACTACGGCGGCAAGGACCACGACCGCACCGACGTCGTCGCCGAGCTCCGCCGCGAACTCCCCTCGCTGCGCACCGTCGTCCACGTCCCCCTGCTCGGAGCCCCCGCGCCCGAGGGCGCGCTGCACTGGGACGACCTGATCGCCGGCGACGCCGAGCCGGTCTTCGAGGCGGTCCCGTTCGACCACCCGCTCTGGGTCCTCTACTCCTCCGGCACCACCGGCCTGCCCAAGGCCATCGTCCAGAGCCAGGGCGGCATCCTCGTCGAGCACCTCAAGCAGGCCGGCCTCCACCTCGACCTCGGCCCCGAGGACCGCTTCCTCTGGTACACCTCCACCGGCTGGATGATGTGGAACTTCCTCGTCGCCGGCCTCCTCGTCGGCTCGACGATCGTCACCTACGACGGCAGCCCCGGACACCCCGACACCGGCGCCTTCTGGTCCGTCGCCGCCCGCACCGGCGCCACCGTCCTCGGCACCTCCGCGGCCTACGTCATCGCCGGCCGCAAGGCCGAACTCCGGCCCGGCCACGATCTCGACCTCTCCGCCGTCCGGTGCATCGGCACCACCGGATCCCCGCTGCCGCCGGACGGCTTCCGCTGGATCTACGACGAGGTCAAGGAGGACGTCTGGCTCGCCTCCGTCAGCGGCGGCACCGACGTCTGCTCCTGCTTCGTCGGCGGCGTCCCCACCCTCCCGGTGTACCTCGGCGAGATCCAGGCCCCGTGCCTCGGCGCCGCCGTCGAGTCCTGGGACGTCCAGGGGCACCCGCACACCGACGAGGTCGGCGAACTCGTCGTCACCAAGCCCATCCCGTCGATGCCCACCGGCTTCTGGAACGACCCCGAGGGCACCCGATACCACGACAGCTACTTCGACACGTACCCCGGAGTCTGGCGCCACGGCGACTGGATCACCGTCACCTCGCGCGGCACCGTGGTCATCCACGGCCGCTCCGACTCCACCCTCAACCGGCAGGGCGTCCGGATGGGCTCGTCCGACATCTACGAGGTCGTCGAGCGCCTCCCCGAGATCGCCGAGTCCCTGGTCATCGGCCTGGAGGAGCCCGACGGCGGCTACTGGATGCCGCTCTTCGTGGTCCTGGCCCCCGGCGCCGAACTCGACGACGCCCTCGTCGGCCGCATCCGCGTCGCGCTGCGGACCGAACTCTCCCCGCGCCACGTCCCCGACGAGGTCATCGCCGTCCGCGGCCTGCCGCACACCCTCACCGGCAAGCGCATCGAGGTCCCGGTCAAGCGCCTGCTCTCCGGCACCCCGCTCGACCAGGCCGTCAACCCCGGCTCCGTCGACAACCTCGACCACCTGCGCTTCTTCGAGCAGCTCCGCCGCGACCGCCGGGCCGGGTAGCCGGTACGCCGGCCCCCCGGCGCATCCCCGCCACCCTCCCGGACACGCCGAAGGGGCCCCTCCACCGCCACGGTGGAAGGGCCCCTTTTCGGAGGAACGCGCGGTCTCGACCGCCTGTCCGGCTACTCGCCGGACAGCACCTGCTGCGCCGCTGCCCGCGCCTCGTCGGCGCTGTCCGTCGCACGGGCGGCCTCGGCGGCCCGGCGGCACTGCGCCAGCGTGTACTTGCCCAGCGTGGTGCGCACGTAGGGGATCGACGCCGCGCCCATCGACAGGCTGGTCACCCCGAGACCGGTCAGCACCACGGCCAGCAGCGGGTCGGAGGCCGCCTCGCCACAGACGCCGCAGCTCTTGCCGGCCGCGGCGGCGGCCTCGGCGGAGAACGCGATCAGGTCCAGCAGCGCCGGCTGCCACGGGTCCTGCAGTCGGGCCAGCGCGCCGACCTGCCGGTCGGCGGCGAAGGCGTACTGGGCGAGGTCGTTGGTCCCCAGCGAGAGGAACTCGACCTCCTGGAGGATGGAACGCGCCCGCAGCGCCGCCGACGGGATCTCGACCATCGCGCCGAACTTGGCGTTGAGCCCCGCCTCACGACACGCGTCGGCGAAGTCCTTGGCGTCCTTGCGGTCGGCCACCATCGGGGCCATCACCTCAAGGTGCACCGGCAGGCCCTCGGCCGCCGTGGCCAGCGCACGCAGCTGGGTCTGCATGACCTCCGGGTGCTCCAGCAGCGTCCGCAGACCGCGCACACCGAGCGCGGGGTTCGGCTCGTCCGCCGGGGTCAGGAAGTCCAGCGGCTTGTCCGCGCCCGCGTCCAGCGCCCGTACCACGACCCGGCCCTCCGGGAACGCCTCCAGCACCTTGCGGTACGCCTCGACCTGCTTCTCCTCGCTGGGCGCCTTCGCCGAGTCGTCCAGGAAGAGGAACTCGGTCCGGAACAGGCCGACGCCCTCCGCGCCGGCCTCCAGCGCGGCCGGCAGGTCGGCGGGTCCACCGATGTTGGCGAGCAGCGGGACCTTGTGCCCGTCCAGGGTCTGGCCCGGACCGGAGGAGGCGGCCAGCGCGGCCTTGCGCTCGGCGGCGCTCCGGCGAAGCTCCTCCTGCTTCTCCTCGGTCGGCTCGACCAGCACGTTGCCCGAGCTGCCGTCGACGGCGACGACGGTGCCCTCGGCGACGTCGGCCGCTCCCGGGAGCGCGACCACGGCCGGCACACCCATGGCCCGCGCGAGGATGGCGCTGTGGCTGGTCGGCCCGCCCTCCTCGGTCACGAAGCCGAGCACCAGCGTCGGGTCGAGCAGCGCGGTGTCGGCCGGCGCCAGGTCCCGGGCGAACAGCACGTACGGCTCGTCGCTGTCCGGGACGCCCGGCATCGGCACGCCCAGCAGGCGCGCCACGATGCGGTTCCGCACGTCGTCGAGGTCGGCGACCCGGCCCGCGAGGTAGTCCCCGGCCGAGGCCAGCAGCGCGCGGTAGGCGGCGAACGCGTCGTAGACACCGCGCTCGGCACTGCTGCCGACGGTGATCCGGCGGGCGACGTCGGCCATCAGCTCCGGGTCCTGCGCCATCAGGGCCTGAGCCTCGAGGACGGCCTGCGCCTCGCCACCGGCCAGGTTGCCGCGGGCGATCAGGTCCGCGGCCACCGCCTCGACGGCCGCCTGGGCGCGGGCCTGCTCACGCGGGGCGTCCTCGGTGGGGATCTGGGTGGCCGGCGGCTCCAGCACCGCCGTACCCATGTGCCGCACCTGGCCGATCGCGACCCCGTGGCTGACACCCACGCCGCGCAGCGTCTTCTCCATGTATGTCTCCGCTGAGGGAAGCGGCCCCGCCGGGTACCGCTGTGTGCCGGGCCGCCCCGTCCGGTGCGGAGGGGCGGATCTGTCGGGAAGGTAGAGAGGGGTCAGCTCCAGTTGAACAGGGCGTCGCCGACGGCGACCTCCCCGTCCTCGCGGACGTCGCCCAGCGCGTCGGCCGAGGCCTCGAGCGCGACGATCGGCGAGATCGGCGACTTGCCGGCGGCCTCGACGGCGGCCGGGTCCCACTTGATGACGGCCTGGCCGCGGGTGACGGTGTCACCCTTGTTGACGAGGAGCTCGAAGCCCTCGCCGTTGAGCTGGACGGTGTCGATGCCCAGGTGGGTCAGCACGCCGTGGCCGTCCGCGTCCACGACGACGAACGCGTGCGGGTGCATGGATACGACCACGCCGTCCACCGGGGCGACGGCCTCGGTCGGGCGACGGACCGGGTCGATCGCGGTGCCCGGACCGACCATCGCGCCCGAGAAGACGGGGTCCGGCACGCCGGCGAGCCCGACGACCTTGCCGGTCAGCGGCGACATCACAGTGGTCATGGTTGAGCCTCCCAAGTGCGCAGTACAGGCGAGCGGCCGCGAACAGCGGCAGGATGATCGAGCGCAGTGATCGTCTGAAGCCTAAATCATGTCAACTTCGGACATCAGCTGACATTCCCAGGCGAAGTGACCTGCCTGTCCGCCCTCACCAGCCGGTCATCTTGCCGACCGCTGGTGGTCTAGTCCTCTTGGCCGATGCGCCGCACTCTACAGGCATCTTGGCGAATCGGGACCATTGCTGTATATGCTCGCGAGAGCAACAAATCACTCCTCCGACCGGGTGACGGCCGGCGCGGCCCGATTCGCGCTCCGGCGGACGACCCGCTATGGTTGGTCGAGTCGCCGCGAGACGACGGTTAACGCCAGGTTTCAGATACGAAAAGCGCCGGTTAAGAACTGGCAAACGGATCTGCTAGGCTGGAAACACGAAAGAACGAAGCGCCCGGAGGGCCGGTGTGAAAGCCGCCTGAAGGAAGTGTCCGTTCCTTGAGAACTCAACAGCGTGCCAAAA
>NZ_JBHXDN010000028.1:0-53018 GCF_042726075.1 Kitasatospora sp. NPDC127035
CCACCGGAGGTAAGTCAGCGTATGAGTTCAAAGCGCAGCAAGAATCCAGCCCTGCCCGTACTCGACGACGCATTCCGACTCGCGTCGGTCAAGGACGCCGAGGAGTCCACCCGTGACTTGGCCGCGCGGCTGGCCACCACCGAGCTGCGCCGCGCCTCCCACCCGGGCCGGGTCACCTGGGAGCCCACCGATCAGGCCGAGCCCGTACCGGTCCCGCCGAGTGTGGTCGACGGTGACGGGGACCTGTGGCTGCGGGACCGGGGCACCGGCACCTGGACCATGCCCGAGTTCAACCCGAAGGATTTCCCGGCCCGCTGCGGCGAGGTTCTGACGTGGAACGAGCTTGCCTGCGAGTACGGCCCGCTGACCGCGTTGGCCGACGACCGCCGCATCGGCGGCGGCCGGCGCTGACCGCGCAGCCCTCCGGGACGACCGCACCCCTGAAGCGCCCGTTGCGGGTAGCCGGGAGCTCCAGCTCACCGCCGAGCCCGACGATGGCGGCGAGCAGGTGAGCGTGGTGGTTGGCGTGCGACGGCCTTGAGCAGCGCGGTGCGGGCCTGGCGCCACCCGACGTCCTCGGTCCGGCCGGCGTCGGTGGCCCAGCCGGGTAGCGGTCGGCCTTCGGTTGCCGTGGTGAGCGCGCGGCCCGGCTCGCCGATCGACTGCTGCCGGTCGGCCAAATGACCGAGCAGGCCGCGCAGCAGCTTGTCGACGGCGGCCGCCGGGCCGAGAGGTCGGCGATCAGTCCGCCGTGGCGATCAGCGGCTGGAGCAGGATGTCGGGGTGGGCGCGCTGGAAGGCGTTCAGCTGCCATTTGTCGGCGAACAGGGCCAGCAGCACGTCATCCGAGCGGCGGGTGAGCACCTCGCCGCTGATCAGGCGGGCTTTGGCCAGGGCAGCGGCGCCGTTGGCGTCAGTGATCCGGGCCAAGCGGTAGGAGAGCTGGTCGAGGGCGATTGGGGAAGAGAACTCGTGCTCCATCCGGTGCAGGATCACATCGAACTGCATCGGGCCGACCGCAGCCATGACCGGCGCCTGGTCGCCACGCCGGTCGGAGACCAGCACCTGGATCACGCCTTCCTCGTCGAGTTGGGCGACGCCCTTGCGGAACTGCTTGGACCGGCTGATGTCCTTGGGCCGTGCCACCGCGAAGTACTCGGGGGCGAAGGCGGGCAGCGGGGGAAACTCGGTCTTCTTGCCGGTGAAGAGGGTGTCGCCGACCCGCAGCGCGCTCGCGTTGATCAGGCCGACCACATCGCCGGGGTACGCGGTGTCGACCACGGTGCGCTCGGCTCCGAAGACGGTGTGCGCGTACTTGGTTGCGAACGAGCGGCCGCTGGCCGCCCGGGTGACGTGCATGCCGCGCTCGAAGACGCCGGAGCATACGCGGACGAAGGCGATCCGGTCGCGATGGGCCGGGTCCATGTTCGCCTGGATCTTGAACACCAGGCCGGAGAACTCCTCGCCGACCTCGCGGCTGCCGCCCTTGGCCAGCCGGCGGGGCCCGGGAGCCGGAGCGAGGTCGACCACGGCGTCCAGCAGGAGCTTCACACCTATGTTGGTCAGCGCGGCGCCGAAGAAGACCGGGCTGATCTTGCCGGCCTCGAAGGCCTCCTGGTCGTAGCCGGGGCCGGACGAGAGCACCAGCTCCAGCTCCTCCAGCGCGGTCGTCCAGGCTTCGCCCTCCTGCTCGGCGGCCTTCTCGGAGGTGAGCTGCTCCTCGAGGGCGGCGTGCGTGCCGGCCGGCACCTTGGTGTAGCGCAGCATCTGCTCGGTGTTCCCCGCTTCGACCAGGCCGCGCAGGTTGCCCGCGCTGCCCACCGGCCAGACGACCGGGACGGGGGTGATCCCGAGGTGCGTCTCGATGTCCTCGAGCAGGGTGAGTGCGTCCTGGCCGCGCCGGTCCCACTTGTTGATGAAGGTGATCACGGGGACGCCGCGATGGCGGCAGACCGCGAAAAGCTTGCGGGTCTGCTCCTCCAGGCCCTTGGCCGCGTCGACCAGCATGATCGCGCAGTCGACGGCGGCCAGCACCCGGTAGGTGTCCTCGGAGAAGTCGGCGTGGCCGGGGGTGTCGACCAGGTTCATCACGTGGCCGCGATAGCCGAACTGCAATGCGGCCGAGGTCACCGAGATACCGCGCTCGCGTTCCAATTCCATCCAGTCGCTGGTCACGCCGCGTCGATCACCCTTGGCGTGCACCGCACCGGCAGAAGTGATCGCCCGCGCGTGCAGCGCCAGCGCCTCGGTGAGCGTGGACTTGCCCGCGTCCGGATGGCTGATCACGGCGAAGGTCCGCCGGCGGCCGGCCTCATGAAGGACCTGCGGGACGGGGATCGACTGTACGGTGCTCATGTGTTTCCTCGGGTACGCATCGGCAGCAGGCCGGGTGACGCCTCTCCGTACCTGGTGAGCCGGGGAGATCAGGTCCGCAGGCCCAGGAAGCGATAATAGGCTGTCGGGCGGCGTGGCCCCGAAATTCCCGTTCCTGGGGGAGAGGCTGATCCAGGCGCGGCTGGCCTCGGTCTTGGGCCGGCCGAAGGCCAGGCCGTTGTTGTTGACGGCGGCGAGCGTCCGGCGGACGAAGAGCCGGCGGTCCATGAGGTGGACGTCCGACCAGTGCAGGGCGAGGACCTCGCCGCGGCGCTAGCCGGTACCAAGGACGACCTCGAACAGGTCGGTGAGCTGGTCGGCGTACTGCTCGGCGTTGTGCCGCAGGAAGCTCGCGGCCTCTTCCGGAGTCCAGCAGGTACGCTCGGCGGCGCGGGGCCTTGGTGAGACGGAGTGCTTGACCGGGTTGTAGCGCAGCCGCCAGGAGGCGACGGCGTCGTTCAGCGCGTCGCGCAGCGTGGACGCGGCCGCGCCCAGCCCCCAGCTGGGCGGCGATCCACTCGTCAACGTGATGGGGACGAAGGTCGAGCAGCCGGATGTGGCCGAACGCCGGGATCAGGTCGCGCTTGACCCACGCCACGTAGCCGGCGTAGGTGCTCGGCGACAGGTGCGCCCGCCTCGTGACCAGCCACTCGCGCGGGTAGCTCGCCACCTTGGTTCGGCGGTTCTCGTACACCCCGCGCAGCTCACCGTCCAACACCGCCCGCATCTCCCGCAACGCCTCCGCATGGCCGGCGAAACCGCCCCGGCGGCGGATCCGACGCCGGCCCTCCTCCTTCGCCAGATCCATCGCATACGTCCACGTCCTGTGCCTCGGATCCCCGGCCAGCAGGGGGCACCACGGACCCAGCTGCTTCCGGTTACCGTCCGAACAACCACACCGCCGGTACACCCGGCCACGCTGCCCACGCTGTCCCACGAGCTTCTCCTTCCTGTACTCGGTGAGCTTGAGTCCAAGGTCGCTGCCCGGCCCGGTGAGTCGGCAGAGCGCGCGGGAAGGGACGCGAGGCACGTCAGAACCAGTCGGAGAGGACATGCTCAAGGCGACACGTCGCCTGGAAGATCACGCGGCGTAGTCGGTGGGTAGTCGACCTTGATCTGCGCGAGGAGCCGGGCGTCCGCCCGATTCCCCGTGGCCGTGAAACGGACGGCCCCGAGGGGCACCGGATGCGTCCGGTGCCCCTCGGGGTGTGGTCGTGCCGGGTGGCCGTCAGCCCGTGAAGGTCACGTCCCAGTGGTTGCCCTCGTTGGCGTAGACGTTGCCCGAGGGGGCGGTGTAGAGGGTGGCGCCGTCGCCGCGTACGCCGCTGTAGGCGAAGTTGCCGGTGATGTGGTTGGTGAGGCAGCTCGCCATCGCGAAGTCCAGCTTGTAGCCGTTGGCGTGGCTGTAGGTGCCGGCGGCGTGGCCGGTCTCGGTGCCTCCGGTGATGGTCAGGCCGCAGCCGCCCACGGCGTGCTTGAGCGCGACGGCGCCGTCCGCCGAGGCGCGGCGCAGGCCGTCGAAGGAGGTGCAGTTGCTGCTGTTGCGGTTGGAGCAGTTGCCCGAGGAGGACCAGGTGATGCCCGCGGAGGAGAGCAGCGAGGCGGCCTGGGACTGGCTGAGCAGGTCGCCGCTGCCGCCGCCGGTGCCGCCGCCCCCGCCGGAGAGCAGGGCGGACCAGGTGGCGGGGCCGACGATGCCGTCCACCGGGCTCAGGTTCGCGGACTGCTGGAAGCCGCGCACCGAGGAGTCGGTGCCGGCTCCGAAGGCGCCGTCCACGGCGAGGTTGGCGCCGCGGGCGTTCAGCTGGACCTGGAGCGCCTTGACGGCGTCGCCGGTGTCGCCCTGGCGGACGGTGACGATCAGCTTCGGCCAGGTGGCGCCGCCGACGACGCCGTCCACCGGGCTCAGGCCGTTGGCGCTCTGGAAGCTCCTGACCTTGGCCTCGGTCGCGGGGCCGAACGCGCCGTCGGCGCCGGTCGCGTAACCGCGGGCGTTCAGCAGGTACTGGACGGTGGACACCTTGGCGCCCTGGTCACCGCTGCGGACGACGGACCAGCTCGCGGCGTGGGCGGCGGGGACGGACAGCACCGCCGCCAGGAGGGCGGCGAAGACCGCGGCCACTGCGGCCGGGAAGCGCTTCACGGAAGTTCCTCACTTCTGCTGAGGGGGACGAGGGGGAGAGGAGGAGCCGTCGGCGGACGGCCCCGGGAACCGGCCGGGCTACCAGGTCGGCAGGTTCTCCCAGCAGGTGGTGCCCCAGGCGTGCTCGTTGTGGACGATCACCTCCAGCAGCTGGGAGCCGGTCTGGACGCCGACGATCCCGTCCACGTCGAGGTGCTTGGCCTGCTGGAACTGGCGCACGGCGGTCTCGGTCCGGGCGCCCCAGATGCCGTCGGTCTGGAGGCCGGAGTGCAGGGAGGCGTTCAGCGCGAGCTGCACGCACTTGACGCCGGTCCCCCGGTCGCCGTAGGCGATCTCGCCGACCGAGGGCCGCGCGCCGGCCGTGCCTGCCAGGACGGTGACCGAGAGGGCGGCGGTGGCCGTCACGACGGCGGCGCGCTTGATGACCGGGAACATGGGCATGGCGGGGCTCCTGGGAGTCGTGGGTGAGGGCGGCCGCAACGACCGCCGGGTGCCGACACTAGGAAGCCCCGAGGACGTCCCGCGATCGTTTCGCGTCCCTGGGACGCCCTCCCTCACGGGCGCGCCGGACGGGGACGGAGGCGGAGCCGCCGCGCCTGGTCGGGCGCGCTGCGCGCCGGCCCCGTACCGCGGGCGGCGACGGCGTCCCACGACGCCGGTCCGAGGCCCGCGGCGTCCCAACCTGTGCCGTGCCGGTGTCCCAAACCGCAGCTCAGGGCGGTGGCATACGTCGTACCCGTCCCAGATCCCGGAAGATCGTGGATCCCCGGCCCCGGGATGTCACACAGTGGATCAAGCCGTAGCACGTGACCCGGGGTGGGTCGTGCTGCGGGAGGGCGCACCGCGGGGGGCGGGGGCCCGGCCGCCGGGAGACCGGTACGGCCGTGGGGACCGGCCGGTGGGAGTGCGGCCCGGCACCCGGCCCCGTCGCGCGTCCTCGATCGCACCGGAACGACCTGGGGGGTACAAACGATGGACCACGTTCTTCTGTCCGGCGGCACGCCGAAGGGCCCTGCCGACCGGCTCTCCGAGGAGCTGCAGTCACTGAAGTCCTCGTCCGGCCTGACCTACGCCCGGATCAGTGAGCGCACCCACTACGCGAAGTCCTCGTGGGAGCGGTGGGTGAACGGCAAGCAGTTCCCGCCGCGTGACGCCGTCGAGCGGATCGCCGCCGTCTGCCAGGCCGACGAACGGCGCCTGCTGGAGCTGTGGACCCTGGCGGAGGCCTGCCGCACAGCGGCCGCCGCACCGGCTGCCGCACGGGGCGCCACCGGGGGCTCCGGGGCGCCCGGCGAGGGGGACGCCGCCTCGCAGGACCGCCGGCAGATGGCCCTGTGGTCGCTGACCGTGCTGGCACTGGCCCTGACGGCGGGTCTGGCGCGGTCCGTCGCCCAGGGGCGGGAGCTGCGGCGCGGCGCCCTTCCCGGCGGCGGCGTGTAGGGACGACGCGGGCAGGGCCCCACCCCGCCCGGGGTGGGGCCCTGCCCGCGTGCGGCTCAGTACCAGTTGTGGGACTGCCAGAAGCTCCACGCCGAGCACGGGTCGCCGTAGCGCGACTTGATGTAGTTCAGGCCCCAGCTGAGCTGGGTGGCCGGGTTGGTCTGCCAGTCGGATCCGGCGGACGCCATCTTGGTGGCGGGCAGGGCCTGCGGTATCCCGTACGCGCCGGACGAGGGGTTGGTCGCGTAGACCTTCCAGCCGCTCTCGTGGGTGTAGATCTGCTCCAGGCAGCCGAACTGCCCGCTCACGCTCCAGCCGAGGGCGGGGAACTTCCACTGCGCGGTGATCCGCACCGTCCGGGCGATCCCCAGCGCGTTCATGGTCGCGGGCCCGGCGATGCCGTCGGCGCCGAGCCCGTGCGCCCGCTGCCAGGCGGCGACGGAGGAGGTCGTCCCCGCGCCGTAGGCCCCGTCGGCGCCGGAGCCGGCCGCGCGCTGGACCTCGGCGACCTTGTTGTGGAGGGCGAGCTCGGTCCTGGGGCCGTACACGCCGTCCTCGTCGAGCCCGTTGTCGCGCTGGAAGCCGCGGACGGCGGCGGTGGTGGCCGGGCCGTAGTCGCCGTCGACGCCGCCGCTCGCCAGGTAGCCGATCCCGACCAGGTTGCGCTGGATCCAGGTGGTCGAGTCGACGGCCTGCGCCTGTGCGGGCAGCAGGGCGAAGGCGACGAGTGCGAGCACGGCCACGGCGAGGCCGCGCAGGGCTGCGATGTGTTTCACGGACATCCCTTCCGGTGCGCCTGTCGGTCGATCAGGCGGTGCCGCTCACTCTCTGCCCGGGCCCCGGCGTCCCACCACGGTCCTTGGCGTCCCGGGGACGTCCCGCGACGGCGGAGGCCGGCCCGGTGCGACGGACGCGGCGCCGCCCGCGGTGACCTGGTCCGCGGGCGGCGCCGGAGCCGTACGGCATCGGGCGTCAGGCGAGCAGCCGGCTCCACGTCCGGGCGTCGACCACGCCGTCGGCGGGCAGCGACGCCGCGCTCTGGAAGGTCGCCACCCCGGACTGCGTCCCGGGGCCGAAGGCGCCGTCGACCGCCACCGTGACGCCGTGCGCGACCAGCTGGCTCTGCACGGCGGTCACCGCGCTGCCCGAGGCCCCGCGTGCGAGCGGCGCGACCGCCTGGCTCCACGTCTGGTTGCCCGCGACGCCGTCCGCCGAGGCGTGCACCGTGTTCTGGAAGGCCGTGACGGCGCTGCGGGTGGCGGGACCGAACGAGCCGTCCACGGTCAGGGAGGCGCCCCGCTGCACCAGCAGGTACTGCAGGGTCTTCACCCGCTCGCCCGAGGCGCCGCTGCTCAGCACCGGCCACACCGGGCCGGTCGGGTCCCCGCCGATCTGGGCGGCCACGTCGCGGCGCAGCTGCGGGACCAGCGCGTACAGGCGGTCGCCGGGGCACTCGGTGGCGTTGAAGTCGCGGTGCCCGTAGATCTGGTAGGCCCGCAGCCCGTACTGGCGGCAGATGTGGGTGATGAGGGCGACCAGCGCTGCGTACTGCTCGCTGCGGGGGTCGACGGTGCTGTAGGTGCCCTCGTTCTCGATGCCGATCGCCACCGTGTTCTGCCCCGTGCAGTGGGCGGACTCCACGTGCTGGGTGCCGCCGGCCAGCGTGGACAGGCTGTTGTGCCGGCCTTCCGTGATGTACGCGCCGCGGCTGACGGTGAAGTGCTGACCGGTGTCGATCCAGCCCTCGCTGTCCATCTGGTAGGTCTGCATCGACCTGGCGAGCGAGAACGCGGCGGCCTGCGAGTAGTTGGTGACGTTGGCGGTCGCGGTGTGGTGCACGATCACCTTGTCCGGCGCGCCGGGCAGGATGCCGAGCGGGCCGGACGCGGGCCGGGCGCCCCAGACGGCCGTGGAGGCGATCGCCGGGCCGGTGGCGGCGCGTGCCGCCCCGGCGGGGAGCGTGGCGGAGACCAGCGCGCCGGTGCCGAGCGCGAAGGCGCCGGCGAGCACCGAGCGGCGCCCGGGGTGGGAGGGGATCGGGTCGGTGGTCATGTCGAGGGCTACCTGGTCCTTCGGAGGAGGAGGGGGAGGTCCGGGGGTGCGGCGGAGCACCGCTGCCCCGTGCCTGCTGACGGCACGAGGGCAGCGGTGCTCCGCCCGGATCCGGCGGTCGGGTCGTCCGGACGGCGGGTCGTCCGGCGGGTGGGTCGTCCGGGCGGCGGGTCAGCCGCTGGTGGGGATGACCGTGGGGCAGAACTCGATCTGGACCAGGTTGCCCGAGGGCTTGAGGTAGCCGTAGTACAGGGCGTCGCCGGTCTTCGGACCGACGATGCCGTCCGCCCCGAGGCCGCGGTTGTGCTGGAAGTCGGTCAGTGCCGCGTAGGTCGCGTTGCCGTACTGGCCGTCGACCGCGATGGAGTACCCCGCGTTGCGCAGCCCCTGCTGCACGCAGGCGACCCCGTCGCCGCGCTGGCCGGGCTTGACGTACGGGACGCCCCGGTCGGCGTGGGCGACGCCGGCGAGCGCGGTGACGGCGACGGCCGCCGCGCCGAGGGTGACGGCTCCGCGCCGGAACACGTGCTTGATCATGGAAGGTTCCCCCATCTCGGAAGCGGTCACGGGCCACCCCGGCGGGAAACTCCCCCGGGTCTGCGGTCCGTGACTCGGACACGGCCCATGCTCGGCGCCGCGCCACCCGTCCCACCAGGGGTTTCCCGTCCCTGGGACGTCCTGGGCCGGCCGGGGGAGGGCCGGCCGGGGGAGATCGGCCGGGGCGTCCGCCCCGTCCCTGGCGGTGACCGTGACGTCGTACCGGCCGTTCCGGTACGCCACCGCGTGGAGGAAGCCGGTGGTGCTGCCTCCTCCGACGTGTCCGCGAGACCGCCGCGGGGGAATGTGCCGGTGGCTCCCGCGTGTTGGCGGTGTCAGGGATCGTACGGACGGGGAGGACGGCATGGCCGGAGCAGTGATTGTCGGAGCGGGGCCGGGGATCGGGCAGGCGGTGGCGCTGCGGTTCGCGCGGGAGGGCCTGCCGGTCGGCCTGGTCGCGCGGAGCGGGGCGACGGCCGAGGCGGTGGCCGGGGCCGTGCGGCGGATCGGCGGCAAGGTCGCGGTGCGCACCGCCGACAGCACGGACGAGCAGGCGCTGCGGGCCGCGCTCGACGGGCTGGCGGAGGAGCTGGGGCAACCGGACGTACTGGTCTACAACGCGGCACTGATCCGGCCGGACGCCGTCGGTGAGTGGTCCGCCCGCGAGCAACTGGACGCCTGGGCGGTCAACGTGGTGGGCGCGCTGACCGCCGCCGCGCACGTCGCACCCGGGATGGCGGAGCGCGGGCGGGGCACCGTCCTGGTGACCGGCGGCATGCCCGAGCCGAGGCCGGAGTACGTCAGCCTGTCCCTGGGCAAGGCGGGCGTGCGCACGCTCGTCACGCTGCTGGACCAGACCTACGGCGCGGCGGGTGTGCACGTGGCCAGTGTGACGGTGGCCGGTGCGGTCGCCCCCGGCACCGCCTTCGACCCGGACGACATCGCGGAGCACTACTGGCGGTTGCACACCCAGCCGCGCGCGGGCTGGGAGCAGGAGGTGGTTCACGGGGGCTGACGTCGGGTCGCGAGGTCTTCTGCCGCAGGGCGCCGCGCAGGCGCAGCAGTTCGCGGTGGTGGGATCGCGCGACCGTCGCCTGTCGGATCGCCCGCCCCGGACCGCCCGCCCCGGACCGACGGACACGGGCCCGCCCCCCTCGGCGTCGTACCCGGCTCCTGGACTGCGCCACCCCGTCGGCCCGCGCCTGGTCGGGACCTACCGCCACCTCCGGGACCGGGCGCCGGGGCGGGGCGGGCCGTCGGTTCCGGCGGGCACTGCCCGAAAGGGCTGACCGGGCATCAAAGTCCTTTCCCTACAGCCCTCGTGACCACCGCCGACATGCTTCTGTGAGCATGATCACACCGACCGCTGCTGCCGTGGTCCGACCCTCACCGCATCTATCCGTTCGAAGGGGTTCTGTACCCACGGACGAAGCGGAGAACGGACTGTGCGTGCACAGCGAGGCGGCGGGGTCGAGACGGAGAAGCCCGGACGCCGACGGCGGAAGCCGCCGCCGCGGCGGCGCCTACGGTGGGTCGACTACCCGCGCAGGGGGCGGCGCGGAGTCCGGCGCTGGCTGCCCTCCTGGCGGCAACTGCTCCTGGCGGTGGTGCTGGGCGTCCTCGGCCCGACCGGGTGGCTGGCCTGGTTCTACACCGTCACGCAGGTGCCGGTGGACCTCAACGCCTTCGCCACCCAGCAGAACAACGTCTACTACTGGGCGGACGGCACCGAGATGGCCCGCATCGGCGAGACCAACCGGCAGGAGGTGCCGCTCGACGGAGTCCCCGAACCGGTGCGGTGGGCCGTACTCGCCGCCGAGAACGAGACCTTCTACTCGGACCCGGGGATCTCCGCCAAGGGCATCGGCCGCGCGCTCTGGCAGCTGGTCTCCGGCGGCGAGACCCAGGGCGGCTCCACCATCACCCAGCAGTACGTCAAGAACATCTACCTCAACCAGCGCCAGGACTTCTCCCGCAAGCTCAGCGAGGCCGTCATAGCCGTCAAGCTCGACGACCGGATGAGCAAGGACGACATCCTCGCGGGCTACCTCAACAGCAGCTGGTTCGGCCGCGGCAGCTACGGCATCCAGCGCGCCGCCGCGGCCTACTACGGCAAGGACGTCTCCCAGCTCGACGTCAGCGAGGGCGCCTTCCTCGCCGCCCTGCTCAAGGGCGCCGGGCGGTACGACCCGGCACTGGGCGCGGCCAACCGCGAACGGGCCGAGGAGCGGTGGGCCTGGACCCTGGACCGGATGGTCGAGACCGGAAAGCTCTCCCGCGCCGACCGTGCCCGGTACACCGTCTTCCCCGAACCCAAGCCGCAGCCGAAGTCCGCCGGCCTCAGCGGCCAGGTCGGCTACCTGGTCGACCTGGCCAAATCCTACATGGAGAGCCACACCGACATCACCCCCGCCGAGTTCGACCTCGGCGGCCACCAGATCCACACCACCTTCGAGAAGCCCAGGGTCACCGCCCTCGCCGCCGCCGTCCAGGAAGCCACGAAGGACATCGACCCCGGCGCCCGGGACACCGACAAGCTCCTCAAGGTCGGCGCCGCCTCCGTCGCCCCCGACGGGCGGATCGTCGCCCTCTACGGCGGCCCCGACTACCTCAAGCAGGGCTTCAACAACGCCAACACCTCCACAGTGCCGCTCGGTTCGGCCTTCACCCCGCTGGTCTACGCCGCCGGGCTCGACCAGGGCGTGCAACGCGCGCGGGGCGCCACCCGTACCCCGGTCACCCCCGGCACCACCTACAACGGGGACAACGGGGTGAACGTGATGACCCCGGAAGGCCCGTACTGGGGACGCGACGGAAAGATCGCCAAGACCGCCAACGACGGCAAGCGTGACTGGGGCCAGGTCACCCTGCGCGGAGCCGTCGAGCAGTCCGTCAACGGGCCGATCATGCAACTCGGCCTGGACATCGGCCTCGAACGGGTACAGAAGACCGCCGCCGCCCTCGGCCTCCTCCCCAGCGCCATGGGCGAACTCAGCCCCGGCTTCGCGGTCGGCAACTCCACCCCCAGCGCCATCCGCACCGCCGACGCCTACACCGCCTTCGCCGCCGGCGGCAGCCGCACCGACCCGTACTCCGTTCTCCGCGTCACCCGCAACGGCGAGCCGCTCACGCTGCGCCTGCCCACCGCCGTCCAGGCGCTGTCACCGGCCGTCGCCGCCGAGGTCGACGCGGCCCTCAAGGGCGCGGTCCGCGGCGGCAGCGCCGGCTGGGCGGCCGAAGCGGGGTCCGATCCGGCAGCGAAGCCCGGCACCACCCCGGACCGCACGGCGGGGTGGGCGGTCGGCTACAGCGGGCAGCTCGCCACGGCGGTCACGGTCTTCCGGGCCGACCTGCGGGACATGAAGCTGCTGTCCCTCGAAGGACTGGGCGGTGCCGCCCCGGACACCCTGGACTCGACGCTGCCCGGCCGGATCTGGAGCACGTACGTGAAGGCGGCGGGCGGGCGGTAGGAGGACCGGGCGGCGGCGGTCCCGCAGCCGCCCGGCGGTCGTCACTTCACCAGCCGCGACCAGTCCGCCGGCTGTCCCGGGTCCAGTCGGCGCAGTTGGTCCAGCACCTGCGGGTCCTGGGCGTCCAGCCAGTCGGCGACCTGGCGGAACGAGGCGCAGCGGACCTCCTCACGCTTGCAGACGCTCTTGATCACGTCCTCGACCGCCTGCATGTAGATGCCGCCGTTCCAGTCCTCGAAGTGGTTGCCGATGAACAGCGGGGCCCGGCTGCCGTTGTAGACCCGCTCGAAGCCGGCCAGGTAGCTCTCCCGGGTCGCCTTCTCCCAGGTGTCGAACTTCTTCGGGTCGCCGTTCGTGGTGTTGCCGGACTGGCCGGCCAGGTAGTTGAAGTCCATCGAGAGGTTCTGGGAGGTCGTGCCGGGGTTCGGCAACAACTGCAGCGGGAAGTTCCAGACGCCTTCCTTCTTCACCGGCCACACCTGGAACTCGCCGGGCGAACTGGCGTCGTAGCGGAAGCCCTTGGCCTTCTCGACGGGCAGCAGGTTCTTCTGGCCCTCCAGGCAGGGGGCGCGGCCGCCCACCAGCTCCTTGGTGTAGTCGAAGGGGAGCGGTGGGAGGTCCTTGTAGCCGGTGTTGGTACGCCAGTTGGTGACGAAGGATATCGCCTGGTCGAGTTCGGACGTCCACTCCTCGTTGGACCAGTCGCCGCCCCCGCCGGGCTGCGGGCCGCAGAAGTGCCCGTTGAAGTGGGTGCCGATCTCGTTGCCGTCCAGCCAGGCCAGGCGGAGCTGCTCCAGGGTGTCCTTGATGTGGGCGTTGGTGGCGAAGTCGATCGACGCCGCGCCCGCGTCGTGCTTCGGGGGGCGGTAGAGCGTGCGTTTGGACTTGGGAAGGAGGTAGAGACCGGAGAGGAAGAACGTCATCTGGGCCTTGTTCTCGGCGCCCAGTTTCCGGAAGCGGGAGAAGAGGCGGTCGTCGCCCTCCAGGGCGCCGTCCCAGGAGAAGACCACGAACTGCGGCGGCTTCTCCCCGGGCTTCAGCCGCTCGGGTTCGGGCTGCTTGGGCTGCGGGCCGGTGTCGGAGGTGGAGCCGTCACCGAGCAGCTTGACCTGGCCGTCCCAGGTCGGCGAGGGCGTGGGGGCCGGGGCCGGGGTCTCGGCGGGGGCCGAGGGCGTGGGGCTCTCGGGCAGGCTGCCGGTGGCGGTGGGTCTGCTCCTGGACGTGGGACATCCCGTGCTCAGGACGAGCGCCGACGCGACCCCCGCCGCCAGCACCCAGGTCACACCGCGAGTAGTCCGCACCGTGCCTCCGTCAAATCGCCCGACAGTTCAGTCACTGCACTGATAGGACGTGATGGAGAGTCACAAAGGTTACACGGATGGCAGATTGGGGGTTCGTTGGAGCGGGTCGTCGGTCGTGAGGAGTGGGCAGGGCTCCGTGCGGTCCGGAGGAAGTTCCCGGAATCCGCCACTGAGCTCGCGTCAACGGAGCCTGGAAGGACCTCCGGACGGCGTCGCGGGAGGAGTCGTCGAGTGTCTCGCAGTCCGGTGGAGTCGGGGCTCGACAGGGCGGGCGAATGAGCGGGCGAAGGTGGCTTCCGGGGTGGGGTTTTCGCCCCGGAAGCCACCTGGGCCGGTGGCGTGCGGTGCCGGACGGGACCGCGTCACGCGGTCGGTGCCGGGCGGCGCGCCGCCTTCGTGGGGGCGCCGGTCAGGACGGGTGCCCCCGTTTGCGGGCCGGCGATCAGGCCTTCTTGCTGAGCACGATGTCGAGCTCGGTGACCCGGGCCTCGAACTGTGCGAGCTCCTCGTTGGTCGGAGCGGGACGCGTGGTCATGTCTTTCACCCCCGTTCCCTGGTGAGGCGGCCGCTGTGGAGGGGCCGCGAGGCAACGTCGGAGACGTTGTCGAGGGTCAGGCCTTCTTGCTGAGCACGATGTCGAGCTCGGTGACCCGGGCCTCGAACTGCGCGAGCTCCTCGTTGGTCGGAGCGGGACGCGTAGCCATGTCTTTCACCCCCGTTCCCCTGAATCGGCGGCGGCTGTGGACCGGCCGCCGTGCGACGGTGTCGGTCGACCGTCAGGGCTTCTTGGCGAGTGCGATGTCGAGCTCGGTGACCCAAGCCTCGAACTGCGCGAGCTCCTCGTTGGTCGGAGCGGGACGCGTAGCCATGGATTCCACCCCCTTCCTTGATCCATTAGGCGGTGACGCTAACACGTTGCATGTTCACATCAGCAATGTGATGCGCGTCACGGTGGGGGTGGCCGGGGGTGCGGTGATCATCACGCTCGACGGCGTACATGTCATGCGGTTAGAGTCTGGCGAAGATCAATCAGCCGGCGCTGACGGGGATGCCGGGTTGCCGCCGCCGGGACACCGGCCGCGATGGCCCGCGGGCGCCGGGACCGCGGCCGTTCGAGTGCTCGACGCGAGCCCCTCACGGCCGGTCCCGCCGTCATGCCCGCTCACGCCATCAGAGGGGGAGTCCGTATGCAGGCAGGGGTGATCGGAGCCGACCTGCGCGCGTTCGCGGCCGTCGACGACGCGGAGGACCCGGTCCCGCTGATCCGTGCGCTGGACGTCGGCAAGTCCTACCCGGGCATGCGCAGCGCCGAGGCCGCCATCATGGCCGCCCTGCGGCTGGACGGCGCCCGGGCGGTGCTGGACGTGGGCTGCGGCCTCGGTTCGGACGCCATCGGGACGGCGGCCGAGGTGGCGCCGGGCGCGCGCGTCACGGGGATCGACGTCAGCCGCACCATGGTCGCCGAGGCGGGTCGCCGGGCGGCCGAGGCGGGCGCGGACGTGTCCTTCGTCTGCGGCAGCGCGCTGGACCTCCCCTTCGCCGACGGCGAGTTCGACCGCTGCCGGGCGCAGACGCTGCTGCAGCACGTGCCCGACGCGCCGCGGGCGATCGCCGAGATCGCGCGGGTCCTGCGGCCCGGCGGCCGGGCGGTGGCCTTCGAGTTCGACCTCGGTTCGACCGTCCTCGACCACCCCGACCGGGCGACCACCCGGACGGTCCTCGACTACGTCGCCGACGCCGCCCTGCAGGGCTGGATCGGGCGGCAGCTTCCCCGGCTCTACCGGGAGGCGGGCTTCACCGACATCACGGTCGAGCCGCACCTGGTCTTCAACGACTACGCGTTCTTCCTGTTCACGATGCGCCGGCCGCTGGCCCAGCTCGTGAAGGACCGCGTCCTGACGGCGCGTCAGGTCGTGTCATGGAAGGGGCGGTTGGAGCAGATGCACGCGGAGGGTCACTACCTCGGCGGCACCACCGGCTACCTGGTCTCCGCCACCCGGACCTGACGCGCGTCCGCACCGCGGTCGGCCGCAACCGGCCCACCGTCATCGAACAGTTCCACCGCACCGAGGAAGTGTCATTCCGTGCCCACCCAGCAAGACGGCGATCCACCCGTGACGGCCCCCGCGACCGCGGCGGCCACCGAAGGAACGGAAGGCGCGGAAGACGCGGAAGGAACGGTGGGCGCGGCGGCCACCGAGGCCGGGGGAGCCGTCGGCCCCGGATCGTGGATCGCCCGGCTCCGTGCGCGCGACGAGTGGACGTTCTTCGCCGTCCTGCCGCGTGCACACCGGGGGCTGGCCGTCGCCTGGTGGACGCTGATCGTCCTGCGCGGTGCGCTCCCGGCGCTGTTCGCCGTTACGGTGGGCCTGCTGGTGGACGCCATCGACGACAACACCTCCCCGACCGGCCCGCTCTGTGCAGCCGGCGTCGTGTTCGTGCTCTTCCGGCTGCTGGTGCCCTTCCACTCCCTGGTCGGCACGGCGCTCGGCGAACGGCTCTCCTGCCTGCTGCACGACCTGCTGGTGGAGAGCACCACCGCCCCCGACGGCATCGCCCACCTGGAGTCACGGGAGCTGGCCGACAAGCTGGCCGGCGCCCGCGACTTCGACCAGGGGACCGTCGGACCGCCGATGGCCATCTCGGTCGGCCTGATCGCCGGTGGCCTGGTCGAGGCCGCCGTCGGCATCGGCCAGCTCGTCGTGCTCGCCGCGTACACCTGGTGGGCTCCGCTGCTGGTCGGCGGCGCCTGGACCGCGACGCACTGGCTGCTGCGCGAGAGCAGTTTCTGGGACCGCAACTCCGGCGAGGTGCTGGAGGCGCAGCGGCGCTCCGACTACACGTACAAGCTGGCCGTCGAGGCCGCCGCCGCGAAGGAGCTGCGGATCTTCGGCCTGGGCGGCTGGGTCGTCGACCAGTTCACCGCCAACCGCCGCCGCCTGGTCGAGCTGCGCTGGGAGACGACGCGGCTGAAGCAGCGCCCGCTGCGCTGGACGATCCTGCTGCTGGTCGCCGCCAACGGCCTGGTGCTCTGGTCGCTCGCCCGGGACGCCGTCTCCGGCGCGGTCGGGACCGGCGAGGTGGTCGTCTTCGCACAGGCCGTGGTGGGCGCGAGCGCGATCGCCTTCGGCGGTCTGAACTGGGCGCTGCCGCCCGCCGCCGGCTCGGTCGCCGCCGTGCTGGCCCTCGGGCCCGCGATGGCGGAGACCGGCGGGCTCGCCGGCGGGGACCGCGGCGCGAAAGCGGCACCCGGCACGGAGCCGGCCCCGCGCCCGACGACGGAGCACGGTGTGGAAACGGCGGTCGGTGCGGAAACGGCGGTCGGCGTGAAGGCGGCGGTCGGTGCGGAGGTCCGCTTCCGGGGCGTCGGCTTCCACTACCCGACCGACTCCCGGCCGGTGCTCTCCGGGCTCGACCTCACTGTCGAGGCCGGCCGCTCGCTCGCGATCGTCGGCCTCAACGGCGCGGGCAAGACCACCCTGGTCAAGCTGCTCTGCGGCCTCTACGAGCCGACCCACGGCACCATCGAGGTGGACGGCACCGGGCTGCACCGGCTCGACCTCACCGCCTGGCGCCGCCGGGTCACCGCCGTCTTCCAGGACTTCAACCGCTACGAGCTGCCGCTGCGCGCCAACGTCGCGCCGCTCGGCGCCCCCGACGAGGTGGTCGGGGCCGCGTTGGCCGACGCCGGAGCCGCCGACCTCGCCGACCTCGACACGGTGCTCGCCGCCGGCTACGAGGGCGGCCGGGACCTCTCCGGCGGCCAGTGGCAGCGCGTCGCCGTGGCCCGCGCCCTGTGCGCCGTCCGCCAGGGCGCCGAGGTCGTCGTCCTCGACGAGCCCACCGCGCAGCTCGACGTCCGGGGCGAGGCCGAGATCTTCGACCGCATCCTGAAGGCCACCGAGGGCTGCACCACCGTCCTCATCTCCCACCGCTTCTCGACCGTCCGGCACGCCGACCGGATCTGCGTCCTGGAGGACGGCCGGGTGGCCGAGCTCGGCACCCACGACGAGCTGATGGCCGCCCGAGGGCGCTACCGGGAGATGTTCGACCTGCAGGCGTCCCGTTTCGACTCCGAGGAGGAATCCGATGGCATCGTCCTCTGACGGGCTGCCCTCGTCCGCCAGGTCGCTGGTGCGTTCGCTGAGCCTCGGCTACCGGGCGAGCCCGCTGCTGATCGTGGTGGCCTGCGCGACCGCGATCGCCGCGGCGGCGCCGGACGCGCTGTTCGCCGTCGGCCTCGCCGCGCTCATCCACGCGGTGATCGACCAGGACGGCGGCGGCATCACGGCCGCCGCGCTGTTCCTGGGAGCCCTCGCCACCGGCGGGTGGCTGCTGGGCATCGTCAGCGACCGGGCCAACCGCCGCTTCGCCGACCGCGCGGCGGTGTTCGTCGAGTCGCACGTCGCCCGGCTGCAGTCGACCGTCTCCACGCTGGAGCACCACGAGCGGGCCGAGCACGCCGACCGCATCTCGGTGCTGCGCAACCACGCCGGCGCGCTGAGCTACCTCTACCAGGAGCTGTTCGGGACGGTCGGCGCCGTCATCCGCCTGGTCATCACACTGGCCCTGCTCATGTCGGTCGACCCCTGGTACGGGCTGCTCGGCGCTGCGGCCGTCCCGGGCGTGCTGGTCTCCGGCTGGCGGTCGGGCATCGACAAGAAGGTCGAGGAGGCCGGCGCCCAGCACGAGCGGCGGGCCCGCCACCTCTTCACCCTGGCGACGTCGGCCGCCGCGGGCAAGGAGATCCGGGTGGCCGGGGTGCAGCGCTGGCTGTACGAGGCCCGGCGGGACGCCTGGCACCGCCGCTACGAGCCGCTGGCCCGCACCCGCTGGGTCTCCACGCTCTGGCAGGCGGCGGCCCAGTCCGTCTTCGTCGGGTCCTTCGTGCTCGTCGTGGTGCTCGCCGCCCGGGACTCCGGCGCGGGTGCGGCCGACACGCTGCTGCTCCTCACCGCCGGTAGCCGGCTGGCCCAGTACGTCGGGCAGACCGTCAGCCACGTGCAGTTCTACCGGACCATCTGGCTCGACGTGTCACGCCGGCTCACCTGGCTGGAGGACCTCGCCGCCGCCGAGACGGTGGGCGCCGACCAGCGCGTGCCCGCCCGGCTGCGCGACGGCATCCGCCTGGAGAACGTCTCGTTCCGCTACCCCGGGGGCGAGCGGTCCGTCCTGGAGGACGTGACCCTGCACCTGCCGGCCGGCAGGGTGATCGCGGTGGTCGGCGAGAACGGCGCCGGCAAGACGACCCTGGTCAAGCTGCTCTGCCGGTTCTACGCCCCGACCTCGGGCACGATCGCGGTGGACGGCGCCGACCTCGGCAGGATCGCCCCCGCCGAGTGGCGCGCGCGGATCAGCGGCGCCTTCCAGGACTTCTTCAAGTTCGAGTACCCGGTGCAGCAGGCCGTCGGCGTCGGCGACCTCGCGCGGGTCGACGACCCGGCCGCCGTGCGGGGCGGCGTCGCCCGGGCCGGCGCCGAGGAACTGGTCGCGGGCCTGCCCGACGGCCTCGCCACGCAGCTCGGCCCGTCCTGGGAGAACGGTGTCGACCTCTCGCACGGTCAGTGGCAGAAGGTCGCGCTCGCCCGGGGCTTCATGCGGGACGACCCGCTGTTGCTGGTCCTCGACGAGCCGACGTCCGCGCTCGACGCCGAGGTGGAGCACGCGCTGTTCGAGCGCTACGCCGAGGCCGCCCGCAGCGCCGCCGACGACGAGTCCGGCCGGATCACCGTCCTGGTCTCGCACCGCTTCTCCACCGTCCGGATGGCCGACCTCATCGTGGTCGTCGACGGCTCCCGCGTCGTCGAGTACGGCTCGCACGCGGAGCTGATGGCGCGCGGCGGCCAGTACAGCGAGCTGTACGAGATCCAGGCCTCCTCCTACCGCGAGGGCGCGCGCGCCGTCCCGGCGGAGGCGCGCTGATGGCCCCGCCCGCCCGCAGGCCGCGGCCGGTTCCCGACGGTGCGACCCTGCGTGCGGTCGTGGACCGGATCGTGCGGGTGCCCGACCGGTTCCGCTCGTTCACGTCCACCGCGGCCGACGCAGCCCGGCACTTCGGCATCGACGAGGGGCTGCTCACCGCGCTCACCGACGAGGGCCTGCCCTGCGGTGGGGCAGGTGGGGCAAGTGGAGCAGGTGGGGCAGGAGTGTCGGGTGGTTCCGACGGTTCCGGGGGCGTCCGGTACGACCAGCTGGACCTGGCCAACGCCTCGCTCTCGCTGACGCTGCCCTCCGCCCGGTTCATGGCCATGCGGGGCTGGTCGGCGGCCCTGCGCACGGCGGCGGGCGCGCACGGAGCGGCCACCTACGCGGTGGACGTGCTGCCGGCCTGCCCGGCAGGCGCGGGCGAGCACGGCTGCCGTTCCCTGGCCTCGGCCGAACTGCGCGCGCAGCCGGGGTTCACCGGCCCGGCGGGCGGCCCGTTCACGCTCACCCGGCAGGTGCGGGCGCAGCCGGCGCAGGTCCACCCCGAGCTGGCCGAACTCACCGGCCTGGTCGCGGACGTGCACTTCCACTACCTCCCGGCCGGGCTCCGGAACGACGTGGGCTTCCTGCGGGACGCCCGGCTCGGCGACTGCGGTCTCGTGGCCACGCACCTCGCCGGGGAGGCGTCGAGGCTGGGGCTGACGGCGCGCCGCTCGTTCGGCCTCTTCCTGTCGGCGCCGTACTCGATCGCGCACTCCTGGCTGGACGTGCGGCTGGACGGCCGCTGGGTCTCCTTCGACCCGCACCTGCTGAAGCTGCTCACCGGGTGGGGCCTCCTCCCGGCCGCGGAGTGGCCGGCGCACCGTTCGATCGGCGAGGGCGCCTGGCGGCTGGCGGACCACGAGTTCGTGCTCGCCACCCACGACGGGGCGGAGACGCCGCTCTCCTTCCCCACCCGGGTCCTGGCCGGATCGATCTGACCGACCCGACGGGAAGGCCGGGCCCGAGGCCGGTCGGGCCCGAGGCCGGGCCCGGCCGGTACCCGGCCGATCGGGCCGACCACCCGGACTCCCGCCCCCGACCGGGGCTCCCCGAACATGCCCCGGCTCCGGCCGTTTCGAGACGAAAGGACCGCCATGTCGCCCTATTCAGGGACCACCGGCCTGCCGGAAGCAGGCGGCCGGGTGCCGTCGTTCGAGGCCGTGCACTCCTATGTCCGCGAGGTGGTGGCGGAGGCCGCCGGGGTCGGGGCCGCCGACCTGCACGGCCCGGACGCCCTGCGGGATCTCCGCCTCGACTCGCTGACCCGGATGAACATCACCGTCCGGTTCGACCAGGACCTCGGCGACATCCCGCCGACCCTGACGTTCGAGTACCCGACGGTGGCGGACATCGCGGAGCACCTGCGCCGGACCCGCGGACCCGAGCTGTGCGCCCTGCTGGGCCAGGAGCACACCGAGTCCTCCGACACCGAGTGCTCCGACACCGAGTCCGCCGCCGTCGGGGAGCGCGCCGCCGGGCCGGTCGCGGTCCGGGACCCGGTGCCGGCCCCGGTGGCGTCCGTCGTCGCCGCCGACTCCGACATCGCGGTGATCGCGGTGACCGGGCGCTACCCCGGCGCCCCGGACGTCGAGACCCTCTGGCGCAACCTGCGGGACGGCGTGCGCAGCATCACCGAAGTCCCCGCGGACCGCTGGGACTGGCGGACCCACTTCGACCCGCGCCGGGGCCGGCCCGACCGCTCGTACGGCCGCTGGGGCGGATTCATCGACGGCGTGGCCGAGTTCGACGCCGAGCTCTTCCACGTGCTGCCCCTGGACGCGGTCCACACCGACCCGCAGGAGCGGCTCTTCCTCCAGACCTGCTGGCACCTGTTCGAGCAGGCCGGGATGCTCGGCCCCACCACGCACGAGCCGTCCACCGGGGTGTTCGTCGGGACGATGAACCACACCTACGGGAAGATCGGTGCCACCGGCTGGCCGTCGGGCCGGCTCACCGGGGCCAACTCGGCGCCGTGGTCCGTCGCCAACCGGGTCTCCTACTTCTTCGACCTCAACGGTCCGAGTTTCGCGGTCGATTCGGCCTGCTCGTCCTCGCTCACCGCGATCCACCTGGCCTGCGAGAGCCTGCGCCGGGGCGAGTGCCGTACCGCCGTCGCGGGCGGCGTCAACCTCCTCCTGCACCCCGCGCACCTCGTCGGGCTCTCCGGTTCGGGCATGCTCTCCTCCGACGAGGCGTGCAAGGTCTTCGACGAGGCCGCGGACGGCTTCGTGCCCGGCGAGGGCGTCGGCGCCGTCCTGCTGAAGCCGCTGGCGGCGGCGGTCGCCGACGGCGACCACGTCTGGGGCGTCATCAAGGGCAGCGCACTCAACACCGCCGGCCGGACGTCCGGCTACACCGTGCCCGATCCCGCCCGGCAGTCCGACCTCGTCGGCCTGGCGGCCGCCCGGGCCGGCGTGGAGCCGCACACCCTGTCGTACGTCGAGGCGCACGGCACCGGCACCGCCCTCGGCGACCCGCTGGAGATCGCCGGACTCGCCCGCGCCCTGGCACCCGGGCGCGACGCCGGTGAGCCGTGCGCGGTCGGCTCGGTCAAGGCGAACATCGGACACCTGGAGGGCGCGGCCGGAGTCGCGGGCCTCACCAAGGTGCTGCTGCAGCTCAAGTACGGCCGGATCGCGCCGTGCGTCTCGCTGGACCGGGTCAACCCCAGGATCGACGCGCCGGTGATCCGCTTCCCCCGGGCGGAGGAGGAGTGGCGCACCCCGCCGGGCGTCCCGCGCCGCGCGGGGGTGAGCGGCTTCGGTGCGGGCGGCGCCAACGCGCACCTGATCGTCGAGGAGTACCTGCCCGGACGCGCGGCCGGTCGGGACGCGGCCGGTCGGGGCGCGGTGGACCGGTCCGCGGACGAGCGGTCCGCGGACGGCGGGCGGCCGGGGGAGGAGCACGTGGTGCTGCTCTCCGCCCGGACCGGGGGGCAGCTGGGCGCCCTCGCCGCCGCCCTCGCCCGTACCCTGGCCGACCCGGCGGACGGCACCGGCCGGTCGCCGGACCTGGCGCACCTCGCGAGCAGCAGCCAGCTCGGGCGCAGGGAACTGGGCGAGCGCCTCGCCGTCACCGCCCGGAGCGCCGCGGACCTGCGGGCGGCGCTGGAGGCGTTCGTCGCCGGTCGCCCCGCCGAGGGTCTGCGGACCGGGACCGCCCGCGCGGACGGCTCGCGCGGGGGTCTGCTGGACGACGAGGACGGGCGGGCCTACGTCGAGGCCCTGACGGCGAAGCGGCGACTGGACCGGCTCGCGGCGCTCTGGACGGAGGGCGTGCCGATCGACTGGAGCCGTCTCTGGCCGCTCCCGCGCCCGGCGCGGGTCGGGCTGCCGCCCTACCCGTTCGAGCGGAGGCGCTTCTGGGTGGACGCCGCACCGGCGGTCGGCGGTGGTCGGGACGTGCCGGGCGACAGCACGGACGCCCCGGCCCCGGTCTCGGCCCCGGCGCAGGCCCAGGCCCCGGCTCCGGCTCCGGCCCCGGTGGAGGGCATCGGCGAGGCCGTCGACCGTGACCTCCGCCAGGAGTCCTGCGGCTTCCTCCTGGTCGAGCCGGACGCGGTCGACACCGACGCCGACCTGATGGACCTCGGCTTCGACTCCATCTCGCTGCTGCAACTCGCCGGCCAGGTGGGCGGGATCTACGGCATCGAGCTGGACCCGTTCGTGGTGTTCGCCCACCCGACCCTCGCGGCCCTGCGCGAGCACCTGCTCGGGGAGCACGCCGACGCCGTCGCGGCCCGTCACCGCGACCCCGTCGTGCCGCCGAGCGCACCGTCGATCCGACCGGCCGACGCGCCGGCCGACAGCAGAGTGGAGAACTGATGGACCAGCAGGCGGACGTCCGGCCGGAGTCCGGGACGGCGGTCGAGGAGGTGGTCGAGCGGATCCTCCGCGTTCCGGACGGCTACCGGGGTTTCACCACCCCGCAGGCCGCGCTCCAGAAGGTCTACGGCGTCCCGGGGGAGCTGTTGGAGCTCCTCCTCGACGCGGGCCTGCCGCACCGCGGCAGCGGTGACGAGAGACGGTTCGACGTGTTCGACCTGGAGAACGTCACCGTCGAGCTGGAGCTCAACAGCCCCAGCTGGATGCTGATGAGGACCCTCGGCCGGGCCTTCGACGGCGGACTCGGCCGCAGCCGCAACGAGTACCGCTTCCGCACCACCGGCCGCTGTCCCGAACCGGGCCACTCCGGCGCGTGCGACTTCGCGCCGGGCAGCATGCTCGACGCCGCCACCGGCTCCGGCGAGGTGACCTGGGACGGTCCCGCCTCCTTCGTCCGGCAGATCACGCTGCCGGACGAGGAGTACTGGTTCGACGACTCCGTGCTCCCGCTGTTCGCGTCGGTCGACCGGCTGTTCTTCCACCTGCTCCCGCACGCCCTGTCGACCGACGTCGGCTTCGCCCGGGAGACCGGCCTGGCCGACTGCCGCCTCGCCGGCCACGTCCTGCTGGACGAGGCGGGCGGCACCGGCGTGCGGGTCCGCGGGGCCAGCGGCCTGATCATGTCCGCGCCCTTCCCCCTCCAGCACATGTGGGTCGAGGTCGAGGTGGACGGGCGCTGGACGGCCGCCGACCCGTTCTTCCTGCGCACGCTCGCCCGGTGGCGCATCGTCGACTCCCGGGCGTGGCCGGCGCACCGCTCCCCGCGCCGGATCTACTGGGCGGTCGAGGGCGCACCGGCCCCGCAGGACATCGCGATGATCACCCACCGGGGCGAGCGCGCGTCGAGCTCCAGCCGGATGGTCGACTGGCAGGACTGAGCGGCACCGGTCCGGACGGACGGGCGGCGGCGGGTCGGGCTGACACCCCCAACCGCCCCCGCCGTCCGGTCGGTGGGCACGGGCCCGTCGTGCCGCCGATCAGGCCGGTCAGGTCGGTCAGGCCGGTCAGGCCGGTCAGACCGGTTCGCCGAGGCACCGTGCGGAGAAGACCTCGTCGATCAGCATCGCCGGGGTCCCTCCCGTCACCACCCGGTACCGCCGGGCGCCGCCCCCCTGGGCCGCGGGCGCCGTCGAGGAGACGATCTCGCGGAACGACTCCACCCGGTGCCGGCGCAGCAGCCGCCCGATCGGTTCGTCCCCGCCCAGCAGGTCCGCCCGCAGCGGCGCGGGCAGCGCCTCCACCACCATGAGGGTCCGGGCCCTCACGTGCACCAGCCCGGACCGGGCGCCGACCAGCTCGGTGGTGCGCGACAGCAGCGTCAGCCCGACCGGCACCGCCAGCAGGCGTGCGGCCTCCTCGTCCGCCGGCTCCGGCGCGTGGGCCAGCCCGGCGGTCACGATGCGCTCTCCCACGACCTGCTCGACCAGGGGCGTGACCGTGCCGTCGCACGCGAGGATCAGCCGGCCGACCAGGCCGAGCCGTCCCGGCTCCGGCGCAGAGGCGTGCGGGGCGGCGTGCGGGGATGCCCGCGGGGAGGCGTGCGGGTCGGCCACGGAGGCGGAGGGGTTCACGGGGCGACCTCGCGGCGGATCGGCTTTCCGGTGGCCGAGCGGGGGATCGACCGGACCTCGGTGATCCGCCGGGGCACCTGGTGGGGCGCCAACCGCTCGCGGCACCACGGCACCAGGTCGGGCGCCGGGGCGCGCAGGACGACCTCGGCCACCGGCACCTGTCCGTGCGCGCGGTCCGGGGCGGCCGACACCTGGACGTCGGCCACCGCCGGGTGCCCGGCCAGGACCCGTTCGATCTCGGCGGGGGCGACCTTCTTGCCCGCCACGTTGATCAGGCTTCCGATGCGGCCGGCCAGCCGGAGGGCGCCGTCCGGGGCCGGCGGGAGGGCGAGGTCGCCGGTGCGGTAGCGGCCCCGCCCGTCGACATCGAGCGGGACCAGGCCCGCCGGGCCGATCCGGCCGAAGGCCAACGAGCTTGTTGCCAGCAGGAGTTCGCCCCGACCCTGGTCGTCGTCAGGCGGTACGACCTCGGCCGCCACCCCCGGCAGCGGCGCACCGATCCAGCCCTCGGCCTCGCCGCCGGAGACCGGGGCGAGCGTGACCGCGCCCGCCTCCGAGGAGCCGTAGCAGTTGTGCAGCCGGAAGGTGAACCGTTCGGCGACGGCGGCGGCCACTCCCGGTCCCAGGGGCGCGCCCGCCGACACCGCGACCTCCAGGCCGGGGGGCGTGGCCGTGTCGTCGGACGCGGCGGCGGCCTGCGCCAGCAGCGCGTAGTGGAAGGGCAGGGCGACGAGCGTCCGCGCGCCGTGGTCCCGCACCGCCGCCAGCAGCCGCGAGGGGACCGACCTGACGGGGCAGAACCGGACGGGGGCGCCCAGCACCAGCGGCGCGACCAGCCCGTAGTTGAACCCGTACGCGTGGAAGAGCGGCGCCGCCACCGCCACGGGGGCGTCCGGCCCGTAGCCGAGGAAGCAGCCGACCCGGCGCGCGTCCGCCAGTACGGCGGCGGCCGTGCGGACGATCCCGGTCGGTGCGCCGGTGGAGCCGGAGGTCAGGAAGACGTGGGCGCCCGCCGGCACACCGTCCGGCAGGTCCGAGCGGCCCTCCCCGGTGAGGCGCAGCGGGGGTTCCCCGCACAGGACGGTGCCGCCGTCGGGGCCGGCCTCGGTGTCCCGGGCGACCGGGCCTGCGACGCTGCCGGGAGTCGCGGCGTCCCGGTGCACCAGCGGCACCCCGGCCAGGTCGCAGCCCAGCACCAGGGCGGCCGTCGCCGCCGGGTCCGACAGCTGCGCCACCACGCCCTCCCCGGGGACGTCCCGGCGGGCGAGGGCGGCGGCGACCCGTTCGGCGGCGGCCAGCAGCTCGCGGTAGGTCCACGCCCGGCCGTTCGCGACCAGGGCGGTGGCGTCGGGCGGTGCGCCGTTGTCGCGAACCGCGTGGACGATGCTGGTCATGACCGGGCCTCTCGGAGTGCTGCGGGGAGATCGTTCAGTGCGGCGATCCGGCCGGGACCGGGCGGGCCCAGGACGAAGGTCGCGGCGACCCCGGCCGCCGCCCCCTGCCGGGCGTCGGCGGGGCTGTCGCCGACGTACACCGCTTCCTCGGGTGCCAGGCCGAGCCGCCGCAGGGCGAGCAGCAGGCCGTCCGCGGCCGGTTTGGGGCGGGCCGCGTCCTCCCGGGCCACGGTCAGGTCGAGCGCAAGGCCGCACGCGTCGAGCAGCAGCCGGGCGTGAGCGCGGGAGCGGCCCGTGCAGATCCCCAGCACCAGCCCCTCCGCGCGCAGCAGGCCGACCAGCTCCCGCGCGCCGGGCATCGGCGGTACGGGCGACGCGGCGCCCGCCAACTCCTCCCGCAGCGCGAGGTCGTACGCCCGGGCGGCCCCGGCCAGCAGCTCCGCGGGCACCAGCGCCGCGAGCGTCTCCAGGTCCGTCGGCCGCTGGGCGGCGGCGAGCCGCGCGCCGCTCGGTCGGTCGGACCCGACCGCGGCCGCGCTCCGCCGCAGGCAGCGCAGGTGCAGGGACCAGGAGTCGGCCAGTGTCCCGTCGAGGTCGAAGACCACCCCGCGTACGCGCCGTGCCGGGGCCGCGCGGGTGGGGGCCGGCTGGGCGGGCGGCGCGGTGGGGCCGGTCACTGGGCCTCCGCCAGGCCGGCGACGGCGGCGCCGGGCGTGAGCTCGGCGACGGCGAGGGCGGCGTTGACCAGGCCGGCCGCGAGAGCGGCGCCGGAGGCCATGCCGAGGCGCATCTCCAGGCGGAGGAGCGGGGGCTGGCCGAGCGCCTCCAGGACGTGCCGGTGCGAGGGCTCGGTGGATTCGTGGGCGGCGATCAGGTACCCCGCCACCGCCGGGCAGAGGCGGACGGCGAGCAGGGCCGCGACCGCCGTGATGGCGCCGTCGACGAGGACGACCTGCCGGCGGGCCGCCGCCGCGAGGACGATGCCGGTGTTGCCGGCGATCTCGTAGCCGCCGAGCGCGGCGAGCACCGTGAGCGGGTCGTCCGGCAGGTGGGCGGTCCGGTCGAGCGCCAGGCCGACGAGGGCGGCCTTCTGCCGGACGGTGTCCTGCGGGACGCCCGAGCCGAGGCCGGTCAGTTCGGTGGCGGTCCGGCCGAGCAGCCGGGCGGCGAGGGCGGTGGCGGCGGTGGTGTTCCCCACGCCGATCTCACCGATCGCGACCAGGCCCGCTCCGCCGAGACGTTCCTCGGCGAAGCGGGCTCCGGCCGCGATCGCGCGGACGGCCAGATCCGCGGTCATGGCGTCCCGGACGGAGATGTCGGCCGTGCCGGGAGCGATCTTGTAACGCTGGTCGCCGACCGGGTCGACCAGGCCGAAGTCGGCCGTCTCCACGCGGGCGGGAAGGCGGTCGGCCAGGATGTTGACGGGCGCCTGCCCGCTGTCGATGAGGCGCAGCACCCGGCCGGTGACGCCGGGTCGGAAGCGGGAGGTGCCGTGTGCGGCCACGCCGTGGTCACCGGCCAGCACGCTGACGACGGTGTCCAGCGGGCCGGGCGAGGCCGTACGGCGGATGCCGGCGACCCGCTGGACGAGGGTGTCGAGCCGGCCCAGGCTGCCGGACGGGCGGGCGAGGGCGAGCTGGCGGACCTGCGCGAGCCGGGCGCTGTGGCGGTCGGGGGCGGTGACGGAGGCGCAGAGGGCGTCGATCCGCTCGCGGTCGGCCCCGGCGGCGGAGGCCCCGCGCCCGGCCCCGGTGGCGACGGAGGGCCCGGCCGTCGGCCCGCCGTCAGCCATCGGCCCGCCGTTCCGCCAGCTCGCGTCCGAGGTCGGAGACCCGCCGGGCGAAGCGCCGGTTGGTGAAGTGCTCGTCGACGCGGGCGCGGGCCGCGGCGCCGCGCCGGGCGGCCTCTTCCGGGTCCGCGAAGGCCCGGCGCAGGGCGTCGGCGAGGACCGCGGGGTCGAGGACCCGGGCGCCCGAGGGGCCTTCGACCGGGACGGGGTAGCCGAACTCCGGGCCGGGCACGAGCTCGCGCAGCGAGTCCACGGCGGTGGCGACGACCGGGCGGCCGAACGCCATCATCTCCGCGCAGACGTAGCAGAACGACTCCCAGAGGCTGGGCACCACGGCGACGTCGGCGACGGACATCCAGCCGAGCGCCTCCTGCCGGGGGACGTCGCCGAGGAACGTCACCCGGTCCGTGAGGCCCAGCCGGCCGGCGAGTTCGCGCAGCGGCTGCTCCTCCGGGCCGACACCGACCAGCGCGAGGTGCGGCCGGACGGCGGTGCCGTCCGGCCGCCGGACCGCGCCGAGCAGGTCGAGCGCGGTGAGCAGCTGGGCGAAGCCCTTGACCGGGACGAGCCGGCCGCAGGCGACCAGCAGCGGCTCGGCGCCGATGGCCAGGGCGTCGCGCCGCCGCCGCCACTGCGGGTCCTCTTCGACCGCCCGGATCTCGTCGGGGTCGACACCGAGGTGGATCACCGAGTGCGGTGCGGTGTTCTCCGGGTAGTAGCCCGTCACCGCGTCGGACAGCGCCCGGCTGATGAAGACGGTGTGGTCGCTGCCGAGGACGGACTTGCGTTCCAGCTCCACCAGGTGCGCCCGGTCGGCGGTGACCCCGCTGGTGACACGGTGCTTGTCCCGGTCGTACGGGGTGATGGCACGGAAGTCCTGGAGCAGGACGTTGACCAGCGGCACGCCGTGCCTGCGGGCGAACATCGCCGCCTCCGGGTAGCAGAACAGGTCGGGCAGGGCGACCAGTTCGGGAGCCCCGTCCTCCTCGGCGAGCCGCTGCGCGGCGGTGTGGAAGCGCCGGTGGACGCGCAGGCTGTCGTCGGCGAGCCCGCTGCCGGAGTTGTAGACCACGTCGGTGCCGACGCGGTGGACGCTCACGCCGTCGACCTGCTCGCGCAGGTCGTCGACGGCGCCGGGGCGGGAGGTGACGACGGAGACCTGCCAGCCCTCCGCGACCAGGCCGACGGCGAGGTTGCGGGCGACGGTGCTGGTGCCGCCGACGGTGGTCGGCGGGTACTCCCGGGAGAAGACGACTGCCCGTCGTGCGCTGCTCACTGCTGCTCGCCTGCCTGTCCGTCGGTCTGCTGGTGGGTGTCGGAGGAGTCGCGCAGGAAGTCCTCGACCTGGGCCGCGGTCTCCTCGGCGGGTGGGGTGCCCGCGCGGACGGCCCGGTGCCAGGCGACGACGGCGGCGGCCGAGGCCCCGAGGTCGTAGCGGTGGCGCCAGCCGAGCAGCTCGGCGGCCTTGCGGCCGTCCAGGCGCAGGAGTTCGTCCTCCGTGAAGCGGGTCCCGGGGTCGGCGGACAGCTCGGCGGGCCGGCCGCCGGTGGCCACCCAGGCCGCGTCGAGGGCGCGGGCGAGGTCGAGGACGGTCGCACCGTCGCCGGGCGGCGCGAAGTTGAGGACCTCGCCGGTGGCGACCGTGCCGTCGGCCAGCCGGTCGGCGAGCAGGAGCAGCCCGCGGACGACGTCCAGCACGTGCTGCCAGGGGCGGACGGCACCGGGGCGGCGCAGCCGTACCGGGCGGCCCGCGTCGAGCGCGGCCAGCAGGTCGGGCACCAGGCGGTCGACGGCGAAGTCGCCGCCGCCGATGATGTTCCCGAAGCGGACGGAGGCGCCCCGGGTGGGTGCGCCGGTGTCGCGCAGCAGCGTCGCGTACGCCTCGAAGACCAGCTCCGCGCCGGCCTTGGAGACGCTGTACGGGCAGCCGCCGCCGAGTTCGTCGATCTCCCGGTAGGGCCACGGCCAGTTCCGGTTGCGGTAGCACTTGTCCGAGGTGACGTGGACGAGCACCCCGGGCGCGCACCGGCGGACGGCCTCCAGCACGTTGAGGGAGCCGGTGATGTTCGTGCCGAGGGTGGTGTGCGGGTCGGCGAGGCCGGCGCTCACGAGCGGCTGGGCCGCCAGGTGGAACACCACGTCGAACGGCCGCGCGGCCATGGTGCGGTGCACGGCGTCGAGGTCGCGGACGTCGCCGACGACGGTGCGTGCGCCGAGCCCGGCGAGGCCGGTGCTGCGGGCCCTCGTCCGCTCGTCGCCGTCGGCCGCGAAGCCGGTGACGTCGGCGCCGAGCCGGAGCAGGGCGGTGGTGAGCCACGAGCCGACGAAGCCGCTGTGGCCGGTGACGAGGACCTGCCGGCCGCGCCAGTGCGGCGCGGTCCGGTTCAGGCCCGGACCGGGGTCGGCCATGGGAGTCCCTCCTCCTGCGCCAGCGCCTCGGCGTCGACGAAGTCCTTGTAGGTGTCGAACGGCAGCCACCGCCCGTCGTGCACCACCGCGTCGACCTCGCCGGCCTCGGCCAGCATCGGCAACACGTCCTCCTCCAGGCCGAGTTCGGGCGAGAGGGTGGTGAGCAGGCGGGGCGAGCAGGCGAAGTAGCCGGCCGAGATCAGCGCGGGCTGCAGCGGCTTCTCGACGAACGCGGTGACCGACATGCCGGCGCCGACCACGATCTCGCCGTACCGGGAGCGCACCCGGGTGGCGGTCATGGTGACGGCGCTGCCGCTCTCCCGGTGGTGCGCGAGGAGCCGGTGCAGGTCGAAGTCGGAGAGCACGTCGCCGTAGCCGAGCAGGAACGTGCCGGGCCGCAGCAGCGGGGCCGCCGCCAGCAGGCGGACGGACTTCTCGGCGGACGGGCCGTTGTCGACGAGGGTGATCCGGGTGCCGCCGGCGGAGAAGCGGACCAGGCCGGGGCCGGTCTCGACGTCCGCCGGGGAGACCGGGAACGCGTCGAGCAGCAGCCGCTCCATCGCCCGCGCGCCGTAGCCGGTGCACAGCACGAAGTCGTCCAGGCCGAACGAGCGGTAGTAGTCGAGCACGTGGAGGATCAGCGCCCGGCCGTCCGGGAGCGGGCGCAGCGGCTTGGCGAGGTCGTCGCCGTCGCTGCGCTGGCGCAGGCCGAGGCCGCCGCAGAGCAGGACGACGGTGGGGCGCCCGGTCACGTGCCGTCCGCCTTGCGGACGACCAGGCCGTGCAGGACCAGCACGTCCAGCTCGGTGGTGAGGAAGCAGCGCACCGCGTCCTCGGGCGACTCCACGATGGGCTCCTCGTTGTCGTTGAAGGACGTGTTGAGCAGCACCGGCACCCCGGTGATCCGGTCGAAGGCGGTGATCAGCGCGCACAGTTCGGGGTTGAGCGCGGGCGTCGCGGTCTGCAGCCGCGCCGAGCCGTCGACGTGCGTGACCGAGGGGATGTCCGCCCGCCGGTCCTCCCGCACCTGCGGGACGAGCAGCATGTAGTGGGCGGGGACGGCGGTGTCGAAGTACTCGGTCTGCCGGTTCTCCAGGACCACCGGGGCGAACGGCCGGAACGCCTCCCGGTGCTTGACCTTGGCGTTGATGCGGTCCTTCATGCCGGGGTCGCGCGGGTCGGCGAGGATGCTGCGGTTGCCCAGCGCGCGCGGCCCGATCTCGGAGCGGCCCTGGAACCAGCCGACGACGGCGCCGTCCGCCAGTTCGCGGGCCACCGTCGCGTACAGGTCGTCGGGGCGCTCCACCCGCAGCCGCCCGCCCTGGGCGGCGACGGCCGCCTCGATCTCGGCCTCGGTGTGCAGCCGGCCCAGGTAGGGGGAGAACAGCTCGGGGGAGGGGGCCCACGGGTGCCCGCCGAGCACGTGGTGCCCGTACAGGGCCGCGCCGATCGCGGTGCCGCCGTCGCCCGCGGCCGGCACGATGTGCAGCCGCTCGAACGGGGTGTCCCGCAGGATCAGGTAGTTGGCGACGCTGTTGAGGGCGACCCCGCCGGCCAGGCAGAGGTCCGTGGCGCCGGTCTCCCGGTGCAGCCAGCGGGCGAGTTCGACGACGATCCGCTCGGTGTTGGCCTGCACGGCGTACGCGAAGTCCGCGCGGACCGCGTCCGCGGCCTCCTCGTCGGCGGCCTTCGCCAGCTCGCCGGCGACGAGGGCGCGCACCGCGTCCTGCTGGGCCAGCGACTGGCGGAAGGTCCCGTCGTGCAGGTCGTACAGCGCGGCGAGCGCCTCGACGTGGCGCGGGGTGCCGTACGGGGCGAGGCCCATGGTCTTGCCGGGCGCGCCCATGCCGCCGACGGTGCGGAAGCCGATCTCCTTGGACACGGCCTCGTACATCCAGCCGATGGAGTTCTCGTACGTGTCGTCGAGCCGGTGCTCGGCGGCCGCGACCCGGCCGGTCAGGCTGCGTACGGGGGTGAGTCCGTCGGCGTCGCCCCGGTAGAAGGTGACGGTCTCGCCGTGCTGCTCGCCGTCGCGCTCGACGGTGGAGCCGCGGCCGTCCATCACCAGGACCGCCGCCTCCTGGAAGGGCGAGGTGTAGAAGGTGCTGGCGGCGTGGGAGAGGTGGTGGCCGATCCATTCGATCCGGTCGCGGTGGCGCAGCGTGTAGACCGGGTTGACGAAGTCGTTGGCGACGATCAGGTCCACGTCCTGCGGACCGAGGCCGCCCTCGGCGAGGACGTAGTCGCCGGCCCGGCACTGCTGCAGGCGCGGTCCGAGGCCGAACGCGATCTTCTTCCGGACGAGGCGTTCCTCCTCGACGGCGGAGACGACGCGACCGTCCTCGACCAGGCAGGCGCCGAAGTCGTGGTGGGACCCTCCGAGTCCGAGTATTCGCACGGGGGTTGTTCTCCTTCTTGCTTGTCGGGCCCGGATGGCTCGGCGGAGGTTCGTCGGACGGTCGTCGGACGGCCGGCGGACGCGTGTCCGCCGGACGCCGGCCGCTCGTCAGACCCGCAGCAGCGTGCAGGCCCAGTGCATGCCGTTCCCGGTGCTGGTGAGGGCGACGATCCCGCCCCGCGGGAGCTCGCCGGCCTCCAGCTTCTTGCCGAGCGCGAGCAGTTGGTCGGCGCAGCCGAAGTGGCCGTGGTCGAGGGCGATGGCCGCGTTGGTGTTCTCCAGCGGCACGCCGTAGTCGCGCGCCGCCTCCGCCAGGCCGTCCGCGGTGCCGTTCATGTGCAGGACGTGCCGGACCTCCCCCACCGGGACGGGCACCCGGCGGCAGGCGGCCTCCAGGACGGCCAGGCCGTTGGTCCTCGTCCGCCGCATGAAGCGGATCTTCGCCCGCAGGTCGTGGCCGAGGAACTCCTCCATCAGCGTCACCGGGTTGCCGACGGCGCCGGGGTCCGGGGATTCGGCGGTGACCGGCCGGGCCGCACCGCCGCCGGGCAGGTACGCGACGTCGGCGAACGTCCCGTCGGTGATGATCTCGGTCGCCAGCCAGCGGCACCGCTCCTCGTCGCGCCGCAGCACCGCCGCCACCGCGCCGTCCGAGGTGATCGCCGTGCTGGACTCCATCCGGTTCCAGTACGCCTCGCAGACCCGGTTGACGGTGATCAGCAGGGCGGTCCGGTAACCGGGGTGGGTGGCGAACTTGCCCGCGGCGGCGTCGAATCCGCTGACGCCGCTGCTGCACGCCTGGTTGACCAGCAGGGCCTCCGCGCGGCGGGTGCCCAGTTTGGCCTGGGTCGCCGCGGCCGGGTCCCAGTAGAGGTACTCGGGGATGTCCGCCATCGCCAGCACCACCAGGTCGACCTCGTCCGCCGCGATCCCGGCGCGGTCGAGCGCCCGTCGGCCCGCCTGCGCGGCCAGGTCGGTCAGCCCGACGCCGTCCGGCGCGCGGTGGAACCGGCGGTAGCCCCAGTCCTCCACCCGCTTGAGGTCGCGGGTGTAGCGGGGTGCCTGCTCGGCGACGTCGCAGGGTTCACCGAGCGCGTAGTCGACGGCGCTGATCCCGTAGGTCACGGCGCCGCGTCCAGCCGGCCCATGCTGCGCAGGACGTACGCCCGCCGGGACTTCGACAGGAAGTAGTCGCCGGAGCGGACCGGCGGGTGGTGCGGCGGGTCGTCGGGCGTGGTGCAGGTGGGGATGCAGGCGATCTCGGTCTCCGGGTCCGCCTGGTAGAAGAAGGCGATGGAGATCCGGTCGAGGTGCTCCTGCTCCTTCGGCGGGTTGACCACCCGGTGCACGGTGCTCGCCCAGCGGTCGTTGGTCCACCGGGTCATCAGCCGGCCGAGGTTGACGACGAAGGAGCCGGGCAGCGGCGGTACGTCCAGCCACCGGCCCTCCTGGTCGCGCACCTGGAGGCCGCCGGGCGCCTCGTCCTGGTAGAGGACGGTGAGACTGCCGAAGTCGGTGTGCGGGCTGTTGCGCAGCTTGTCGTGGGCGACGCCGGTGCGGGGCGGGTAGTAGTTGACCATCATCGGGGTCATGTGCCGCTCGAACTTGTCGTCGAACCAGGTCTCGGGAAGGCCCAGCCCGAGGGCGAACAGCCGCATCAGCTCCGCCGACAGGACGGTCGCGGCGCGGTAGTACTCCAGGAACGCGTCCCGGAAGCCCGGCTGGTCGGGCCAGCGGTTGGGGCTGTCCAGCCCGGGGAAGCGGTTCCCGGTCCGCTCGCCGAGCAGGCTCCCGCCGAACAGGTGCAGCCGGTCGTTGGCGCCGTAGCCGTGCTGGAGCGGGTCGTCGGGGTCGTTGGCGGCGCCGTCGCGCACCTCGGCGGGCCCGCGGAAGAACGCGCCGGCCGCCTCGTACAGCGCGGCGACGGTCGCTTCGGGCACCCCGTGGCCGACCACGACGAGGAAGCCGCTGGTCTCGCACGCCTTGCGGACGGCCTCGGCCACGCCGGCCCGGCGTCGCGCGTCCGGCGGCGCGTCGAGCCCCAGGTCGATGACGGGCACGTAGCCGTGCAGCAGGGTGGTGCCGTCGCCGCCCTCGCCGGGCGCGGACTGCGCGGCGGGCGCGTCCGGCGCGTCCGGCGCGACGGGTGCGACGGGTGCGACGGGTGCGTTCGGTGCCGGTGCCGGTGCCGGTGGTGCGGTCGGTGCCGGTGGTGCGGTCGGTGTGGTCGGTGTGCCGGGCATCGGGCCTCCCCCTCCTAGCGATGGTGACTTCCGGTGACGGGTCACCAGGTGACGTGCAGCGACCGCAGACCGTAGATGAGCATCTCCGCCAGGAACGGCGGCTCGGCCTGCGGTTCGGCGAGCCGCAGACCGGGCAGGCGGCGCAGCAGGGCGGCCACGGCCAGCTCGGTCTGGGTCTGGGCGAGCGCGCTCCCGAGGCAGCGGTGGATGCCGTGCCCGAAGGCCAGCTGGCTGCGCACCGTACGGGTCAGGTCGAAGCGGTCGGGCTCCTCGAACACGGCGGGGTCCCGGTTGGCGGTGGCCAGGTGGACCACCACGCCGTCCCCGGCGCGGACCGTGCGCCCGCCGAGTTCGGTGTCGCGCAGGGCGACCCGGGCGACGCCGTGCTGCACGAGGGTCCAGTAGCGCAGCGCCTCGGCGACCGCGTGTCCGGCCCGGCGTTCCGGGTCCGCCCGGACCAGCTCGGCCTGGCGGGGGTCGCCGAGAAGCGACAGCATGGTCAGCGAGAACAGCCCGGCGGTGGTCTCCAGGCCCGCGACGACGATCAGGTTGGCCAGGTTGACCAGCTCGGTCATGGTCAGGTCGCCGTCGTCGAGGCTCCGCGCGAGACGGCTGAACAGGTCGTCGTCGGAGCCGGTCCGCTTGGCGGTGAAGAGCCGCTCCAGGTACTGGTTCATCCTCCCGGCCGCCAGGACGCGCTGCACCGCCGTGGCGTCGTGCGTCTGCAGGTCCCGGGTGCAGTCCAGGAAGAAGTCCCGGTCGGCGAGCGGGGTGCCCAGCATCTGCGAGGCGCTGAGGGCGGGCAGCGGGACGGCGAGCGAGGTGACGAGGTCCTGCGGGCCGCCGGCCGCGACCATCCGGTCGATCAGCTCGTCGGCGGAGGCGGTCAGGGCGGGGCGCATCGCCCTGACCCGGGAGCCGCTGAACTCCGCCGCGACCAGCTGCCGCAGCCGGGTGTGCTGCGGCGGGTCCATGGACAGGAAGTGGCCGGGGATCGGCCGCTTGGAGGAGAGCGGGAAGGCCGGGTAGCCGGGCAGGGTGGAGTCCGAGCTGAAGCCCCGGTGGTCGGCGAGGACGGCGCGGGCCGTCCGGAAGTCGGTCACCAGCCAGGCCTCGCCGCCGTAGCTGAGCGGCACCCGCCGGACCGGCTCGCCCTCGGCGGTGCGGTACGCGGCCGGCGGGTCGCGGGGGTCGCTGCGCGGTACGGGGAAGGACCAGCCGACGGCGGTGGCGGCGTCGATCGTCTCGGCGGTCACGGGCGGCCCGCCGCCGGGGCGAGCAGCCACTCGGCGGCCCGGTCGAGACCGGTGCGCAGGGCCGCGGCCAGCGACTCCACGTCCTCGTCCCGGTACACCAGGGCCGGGGCCAGCTGGATCCGGCTCGGGCCGGCCGACACCAGCGCGCCGGCCTGCCGGATCTCGTCGACGACCCGGCCGAGGACCGACTCGGACAGGTCGGCGCCGTCGGCACTCAGCCGCAGGGCCCGGAAGCAGCCGAGGCCGTTGTCGTCGGCGACGAGCGGGTGCGCGGTCAGTTCGGCGAGGAGGCCGTCGAGCTTCGCGGAGACCCGGCCGGCCCGGCCGACCGCGTCGAGGCGTGCCATCTCGTCGATGGTCGCCAGCATCGCGGCGCAGGTCGGGGGAGCCCCGGCCTGCGTCTCGGCGTGGGTGAGGGCGGAGTCGGCCCGGTCGAAGACGTCGCAGATCGCGTGCGAGACGACGACCGCGGCGGCGGCGCAGGTGCCGTTGGTGAGGCCCTTGGAGGCGAGCAGGACGTCGGGCGGCTCGGGCCAGTTCTGCGAGGCGAAGTAGGAGCCGGTGCGGCCGAACCCGGTGGCGACCTCGTCGGCCACCAGCAGGAAGCCGTACTCGCGGCGCAGCCGGGCGAGGGCGGCGAGCATGGTGTCGGGCAGCGGGAGCGCGCCGGTGCCGAGGACCGGCTCGACCACGACGGCGGCGATGCTGTCGCCCTCCGTGCGAAGCAGCTCCTCCAGCTCGGCCGGGTCCTCGTGGCTGACGTGCCGGATGAGCCGCTGGTCGACGCTGTAGTAGCTCTGGCCGAGCGACATGCCGGTCAGGGCGTGACTGCCGTAGGTGAGGCCGTGGTAGCTGCCCTTGAGGCCGACGACGACCCGGCGGCGGAACTGCCGGTGCAGCGACCAGTACTGGCGCGCCAGCTTCATGGTCAGGTCGTTGGCGGCGCTGCCCGAGGTGGAGTGGAGCACCCGGCCGAAGTGCTCGGGGCCGCAGACGTCGAGCAGGGCCCGGGAGGCGGCGACGGCGGGCTCGTGCCCGGCGCGGAACAGCGAGAAGTACGACGTCTCGATCAACGCGGTCCGGACGGCGTCGGCGATCCGGGGGTTGCCGTAGCCGAGGTTGACGTTCCACAGGCCGCTGGTGGCGCACTGGCGCCACTGCCCGTCGGCGAAGAGCACCCGGGTGCCCTCGGCGCGGACCGCCGTGTGGGACGCCCTCCCGAATGTGCTGGGGCGCTCCAGGAGCTCCCACAGCGGATAGCGCGCAGAATCGGTTCCCACGTTTTCCCCCGGCGTGATGATGTGGTCAGGAAGGTCTTCGCCCGTGGTTGTCGGCCGCAATCCCGCGGGGCCGGGTGGATGGCGCCGGCCGGAGAATTCGCGCATTCACGAGAAGGGTCGGCGCAATGCCGTTGATCATGTACGGTACAAGAGATCAGGGGCTCTGAACAGCCTTTTCCGGGGGCGGGCTCGAAGAATGCGCCGGTACCGCTCCCGGAGCGGGGCGCGGCCCGGCGTCCGGGACCGTGGCGCCCCGTCCGGGAGCCGGGCGGGCCACCCGGCGGCCGAGCTCGGCGAGGTGCTCCAGGCCGTCCAGCACCTCCGCCGCGGGCACCCCGAAGTCGACCAGGCAGGCGAGCTCGTCGACACCGGCCCGCCGGTACTCCTCGACCAGCTCCTCGGCCCGGGCGACCGTCCCGAACAGACCGCACCCCTGGTGCAGGTAGCGCCTCAGGGCGGGCCGGACGACGGCCCGGGTGCGGGCCGGGCTCCACCCGGCGCTCTCCTGGGGGCCGAACAGGGTCATGGCGCTGACCAGGTACTCCTCCAGCGGCCCGCGGGCCCGCGCCTCGACCTCGGCCTGGTCCTCGCCCAGGAGGGTGTGGACCATCAACACCACCCTGCCCCGCCCCGGGTGCCCGGCGGCGGCGTACTCGTGCCGGTACTCGGCCGTCCGCAGGGCGAGCTCGGCGAGGTCCTGGTTGGCCAGGTGGGTCAGCACACCGACGCCCGTGCGTCCGGCGGCCCGGAAGGTCCCGGGGTTCCCCGCGCTGGTCAGCCACATCGGCAGCGGGCCGTTGACGGGCAGGGGGAAGATCCGCGGGCCCTCGGGCCCGTCGGCGGTGGCGGCCGGCAGCGGCTCGCCGCGCCAGAGCCGGCGCAGCGTCTCGACGGCCTCGACCGCTGCGCGGTCGCGCCCCTCGAACCCCTCGGGGCGCAGGACGAAGTCGGCCGGGTTCCAGCCGGAGGCCAGCGAGAGGCCGGCCCGTCCGCCGGACAGGCCGTCCACCACCGCCCACTCCTCGGCGATGCGCAGCACGTGGTGCAGCGGGGCGACGACACTGCCCGCGCGGATCGCGATCCGCTCGGTGCACGCGGCGATGGCGGCGCCGGTGACCGCGGGGTTGGGGTAGAGGCCGCCGAAGCGGTGGAAGTGCCGTTCGGGCGTCCAGACGGCGGCGAAACCGGCGCGGTCCGCGAACCGGGCGCCCTCCAGGAGCAGGCGGTAGCGGTCCGTGACGCCGCCGCGGGGGGCGGTGCCGTCCGGGGCGGCGGCGTTCGGGGCCGCGGTGTCCGGGGCGGCGGCGTCGTCCGCGAAGTAGAAGAGGCCGAGGTCCACCGCTCAGCGCTCCCGCGAGCCGGCCGCCGCCAGCGCGGCGGCGACGATCGAGCTGATCCCGTCGATGCTGCCGAACGACGGGTCACCGAGGGCGTCGTCGCCGAGCTCGAATCGGAACCGCTCCTCGATGTGCTGGATGAGGTGCAGGGTCCCCAGCGAATCCAGGTATCCGGAATCGAAGAGGTCGATCTGCCGGGTGAATTCCGGGTCACCGTCGTCGACCCGCCCCTCGGTCCGGACGAAACGCTCCAGGATTTCCGCGATCGCCGCGGTCCCCGTGATTTCCGTGATGTCCGCGACACCGCCGGCCGAAATGCCGGACATGGTGTTCTCCATGGTCTCCACCCTTCTGCTCAGCTGGAATTCGTGTGCGGCCGGCCCCGCTCGCGAGCCTCCTCGAAGGCCGTGCGCAACCGCCGCCCGATGTCCTCGAACCGGTCCGGCCCCGTGTTGAGGGCCACCCGGAAGTGGCCCTCCTCGTGGAAGAGCTCCGACGGCATGGCGATCAGGCCGTGCGCGGCGAGCAGTTCCACGAACTCCCAGCCGCCCAGCCCGTACGGGCACTCGGCGTACAGGAAGCCGGTGGCCCCGCCGCCGACCACGCGGTAGCCGAGGTCGGTCATCAGCGCGCGCAGCCGCACCTGGTCGGCGCGCAGGTCCCCGCAGTCGGGGTCGAGATCGGCCAGCTCCAGCACGAGCCGCTGCATCAGGGCGGTCGGGGCGCAGTGGCCCATCGAGCGCAGGGCCCGCTCGGCGCGCACCCTCGTCTCCTCCCGCCGGCGCAGGCCCGGCCCGAGGGCGAGGTAGCCGGTGCGCTGCCCCTGGAGGGACCACGCCTTGCCGTACGAGTACACGCTGACCGTGTCCGGGTACACCTGCATCGGGCTGGTGAAGGGTGCCCCGCCCCAGTTCTGGTCGCGGTGCACCTCGTCGCTGATCAGCACGGGCGCGCGGCCGAAACGGGTGGCGGCGGCGCGCAGGGTGCCCGCCAGTCCGGTCAGCTCGTCCGCCTCGTGCAGCACCCCGGTCGGGCAGACCGGCTGACTGATGATCACGCCCGCAGTGTCGGGACCGATCGCCGCGGCGAGCGCCGTCAGGTCCAGCCGCTTGCCGGCGCCCGAGGGCACCGGGCGGGCCCGCAGGCCCAGCCGGTGCGCGTAGAGGAAGTAGTCCATCCAGCACGGCGTGACGACCAGTACCTCCTCCCCGGGTTCGAAGAGGGCGGCCAGGGCGGTATTCAGCGCGGCGGTCGCGCCCGGGGTCAGCAGGAGGTCGCGGTGACCCAGCCGCAGGCCCAGCCGTCGCGAGAGCGCGGCGGCCGTTCGGCGCCGGGCGAGCGTGCCGCCGCCGAACGGCGTGTACTGGAGCTCGCTCTGCCCGACCGAGGCGGTCAGCGTGCGCAGCAGGTCGAATCCGCGCGGGTCGCGGTGGACCAGGGGGTTGGGGTAGGAGAGGTCGACGACACCGCCGCGTGATCCGCGCAGCGTCGCCGCGTGCAGGGCGGCGAACCGCTCCAGCGGAGCGGCGAGCCGGGCCTCCTCGTCGGCGGGCCCCGTGACGCCGACGGGCCCGGCGGGTGCCGTGACGCCGATCGGCTCGGTCGGCTCGGTGGGTGCCGTGGCGCCGGTCGACGCCGTGGTGTCAGCGGGTCGCACGGGCGGCCTCCTGCGGCGCCTCGGCGGCGGGCCGGGCGCCGTACTCGGCCTTGACCCGGGCACGGTCCGCCTTGCCCGAGGAGGTGCGGGGCAGCGTCGGCAGCACCCGGAGGCGACCGGGCCGCTGGTAGAGCGGCAGGTGTGCGGCGATGTGCTCCTCCAGCAGGTCGAGGGCGAAGCCGGCCGGGTCGGCGGGCACCACGACGGCGACGACGACGGGATCGGCGTCCGTCCCGTCGGCCGGGTCGGCGGACAGGCCGGGGCGGTCCGCGAAGACGACCGCCTCCGTGAGCAGGCCGGAGGCGAGCAGTCCGGCCTCGATCTCGGTCGGATTGACCCGGAAGCCACGGGACTTGAACTGCTCGTCGCGCCGCCCGAGGTAGCTGAGGAACCCCTGCTCGTCGCAGCGGACGTAGTCGCCCGAGTGGACCACCCGCTCCGCGACCGCCCCGCCCGGGGCGAACGGGTACGGCCGGAACACCCGCGCGGTCGCGTCCGGGTCGCGCCAGTAGCCCGCGGCGACGGTCGGCCCCCGGTGGACGAGTTCGCCCACCTGGCCGGGCGCGCAGCGGCGCCCGTGCTCGTCGAGCACCAGGATCTCGGTGTCCGGGATCGCCCGGCCCATCGACCCCGGGCGGCTGTCGACCAGGTCGGGCGGCAGGTAGGTGGAGCGGAACGCCTCGGTGAGCCCGTACATCAGGTAGACCTCGGTGCCGGGGTGGGCGTCCCTGATCCGGGCGACGGTGTCGGCCCGCAGCGCGCCGCCGGTGTTGGTGACGTAGCGCAGTTCGGGCAGGTCGAGGCCGAGGAACGGTGACGGCCGGTTGACCAGCAGCTCCCAGAGCGGCGGAACCCCGGCGAGGCCGGTGATCCGCTCGGCGGCCAGCTCCCGGCAGACCCTGGGTGCGAAGGCCGGGCCGCCGATGACCAGCGTGCCACCGGCCCAGAACGTCGCCAGCACCTGGTTGAGGCCGGCGTCGAAGCTCCACGGCAGGAGGGAGAGGGTGCGGTCCGCCTCCGTGAGGCGCAGGTACGTCGCGACGATCCGGGCCCCCGCGACCAGGTTGGCGTGGGTGACCATGACGCCCTTGGGCCGGCCGGTGGAGCCGGAGGTGTAGATCAGGGCGGCGAGGTCCCCGCTGATCGGCCCCGTGCGGCCCGCCCCCGCGCCGGCTGTCCCCGCGCCGGCTGTCCCCGTGCCGACGGTCCCCGCGGCGGTGCCGGGTGTCCTGGCCGGGTCGCCGGTGCCGCCGCGCGGGGCGGCGTCCGCCGCGTCGAGCACGGGCACGCCGAGGTCGCCCACCAGCGGGCGGTGCCGCCGGTCGGTCACCACCACGGCCGCACCGCTGTGCCGGACGATGTGCTCGGCCTGCTGCGGCTTCAGCGACTCGTTGACGACCACCGCGACCGCGCCCAGCCGCAGTGCCCCGAAGAACCACCCGAGGCACTGCACCGAGTTGGGCAGGAGGACGGCGACCCGGTCGCCCGGCCCGACCGCGTTCGCGGCCAGGGCGTCGGCGAACCCCTCGGCCAGGGACAGCAGTTCGCGGTAGCTCAGCACGTCGCCGTGCCGGCTCACGGCCGGGTTGGCGCCATGGGTCGCCGCGCGGACCGTGAGCAGGTCCGGCAGGGTGAAGATCTCCATCGTCCGACTCCGGTGACGAGAGCCCTAGCCCTGGGCGACGACGTAGTCGACGATCTTCCCGATGGTGTTGAAGTTGTCCACGCTCAGTTCCTCGTCGGGAATGGAGACGGCGAATTCGCCCTCCAGCCAGACCAGAACCTCCAGAATTCCGAGCGAGTCGAACTCCGGGTAGTCGCGCAGGTCCTTGTCCTCGTTCACGCCGTCCTCGCCGAGGGCGGGGAGGGTCTGGCGAAGACGAAGTACCACGGAATCCGTGATCTCCTGACGTGAGGTCATGGTGATTTCTCCAAACTTCGTCACGACGAAACGGACGTGCAGATTCTCCGGGCGGCCGTGCGGAGGACGGCCACCGGTCGGTGTCCCCCGCACACGGGTGGGGGGAGCGCGCTGCCGCCTCGCGGGCCGGATGCCGCGGCGGCGGTGGTGGACCTCGGGGCGCGTGGAAGCAGTCCCTTGGTGAGGCAGCGCCAGTATAAGCATGTCAGGTACACGGCATAGAGCGCTGGCCTGCGGAATGTGACTGGAGTGACAGTCGGTGCGCATCGGCGATCCCGGTCCGCACCGGACCGGATGACGTCGGATCAGGCGTGGCGCGGAGACGTGGCGCGGCCCGGAACCCCCTGGGCGCAGCGGCCCGACGGGCTCCGGCCCCCCTGGACCGGCCCGTCGGCCGCACCCTATCCCAGCCCTCCTGACCTGGGAAGCTGTCCCGCTGTCCACGCTCTTGCGAAGGTTCCACCCATTGGTCCGATTCGCGGGATTCGGGCTCCCGGAAAGGCCGTTGACGATCTTGCGGTCGGCCGCATAGGCTCCGAGCCGGTTCGGCGCCGAACGCCCCTTCTTGACGCGGTCGGAGGCCGACCCGAATTGCGATCACGGGGGGTGACGATGATGAGCGGAATTACTGACGCCCGTTCACCGGCGGTGAATTGGGGGGACCGCGGTCCCGTCGTGCGGAGGCGCCCACGGAATGCCGTTCGCGGTGGGGGAAACGCCACCGGAAGTGCCGCGACGACACCGGCCCGGGTTCCGTGAAATCCCCCGCACCCGAGGCCGGTTGACGACCACCGCCGGCCTGTCCCCGGGCGCGTGAGGTCGGCACGGGGGACAGGCCGGCGGTGGCCGGTGGCCGGTGGCCGGTGGCGATCGGCGCTGGCCGGTGGCCGGTGGCCCTGGTCGGGCCCGCGGCGGTCAGGCCGTCGGGAGGTGCCGGGGCAGCGACCGGACCCGGCGCCGGTCGAGCGGGGAGGGGCGGCGGTCAAGTCGGGTCCGCAGCAGCCGCTCCGCGTCGGCGTAGCGGCCGGCGGCGGTCAGCGCGTGGATCAGCGTCTCCTCGACCACCTCGCGCTGGGCGGCGCTCCCGCCGGCCCGGCGCAGCGTCGGCCGCAGGGCGGTCAGCGTGTCCGCGGCGTCGCCCCAGCGCTCCTCGACGACGGCCGTCATGGCGTCGCAGAGCGGCGCGATGACCTCGTGCTGCACGGGGTCGGTGTGCCACGCCGCGTGCCGCCGGAGGCGGTGCAGCCCGACCAGGTCGCCCGCGGACGCGAGAGCCATCGCGCTGTGCAGGGCGACGAAGGCCGTCGCGGGCCGTTCCAGGGACTCGCGGCCGATCGAGTCCAGCACCGCGGTGACGGGCGTCGCGCCGTGCCACCGGTCGGCCAGTCGGGCCCGCCACAGGAACGAGGCGGAGTCGACGAGAGCCCGGACGCCGTTCACCCGGGACGGCGACAGCTGGGAGTACCAGCGCTCCCGGACGGCGGACGCGTCGTCGAGGGCCAGTTCGTGCAGGCCCGCGTGCCAGGAGAAGTGGGCGTGGTGCGCGGTGCCCAGGCCGTGGCGGTCGATCCACGCGTCGAGCCAGCGGCGCCCCTCCTCGTGGTTCCCGCGTTCGTAGTGGACGTGGGTGAGGGCGTGCACGGCGTGGCCGGCGGCCGGTTCGACGCCGAGGGCCCGGTCGGCGAGCTGTTCGGCGGCCGCGAAGTCGCCCTGCTCCTGCCGGATGAAGGCGAGCAGCGAGGTGTGGAACCAGTGGCCGTCGTGCTCCGGAGCGATGCGCCCGACCAGCCGGTACGCGTAGTCCTGAAGGTCCGTCACGCCCGAGAACGCGATGGTGGGGACGGCCATGCCGAGTGCGAGCACGTCCCGGGGGTGGTCGGCGAGGTGGCGCAGCAGCGCGGCGTCCCCGCCGGTGCCGCGGACCCGGTGGGCCACGACCTCGACCAGTGAGCGTTCCCGTTCGTCGCCGCGCTCGCGGACCGCGCTGCGGGCGTCGGCGAGCGCGCGGGGGACGTCCGCGGTGGCACCGCCCTCATGGCCGAGCGCGGCCAGCGCGGCGTGCGCGAGGGCGAAGCCCGGGTCGAGTTCGAGGGCCCGGTGCAGTGCCTCGTCGGCGCCGGCCCGGACCGCCATGAGGAGGTCCAGGGCCGTGCGGTAGGCCTCGGCCGCCGCCGGGTCGGTGCTGAGCGGAAGCCCCATCGGGTCCGTGGGCCGGACGCCTGCGGGGCGGGTCCGGGGAGCGGCGGCCCGGGTCAGCAGGACGTCCGCGATGCGCGCGGCCTGCGCCCGGATCTCGGGTACCGCCGTGGTCTCCCAGAGTTCGCCGCGGCGGTGGGCGCCGAGCGTCCACAGGGGCGCGGGCGCCGAGGCGTCGGCGCCGAGGAGCCGTCCGTCCGGGTCCGTCGCGTACCCCATGCCCAGTGGGCCGGTGCGGGCGAGGCCGGCGTCCAGGAGGCCGGTGTGCAGGGGGTCGGGGGAGCGGGCCGGATCGGTCGCCGGCCCGGTACAGTCCACCACCCAGCGGACCCGCAGGGTGCGGCCGTCGACCAGGGTGACGACGAGCCCGGTGCCCCCGGGCTCGTCCTCCCGGACGGCTGCCACCTGCCCGGCGGCGGGCCGGAACCGGCCGGCCTCCCGGAGCCGGGCGAGGGCCTCTGCGGTCGCGGGTGCCATCCGGTGCCGGCGGGTGTTCCACCGGGAGCGGTCGCGGGCGAGGAACTCGGCGCGCTCCTCGACGGAAAGGGCCGACCAGAGCCGCGCGGTCAGCGGGCGCAGACCGTCGAGGGCCGGCCGCCAGTCCCCGTGCGTGCGGACGGTGCGGCGGACGTGCCGCTGGACGGCACGCCGCAGGTCGGCGAGGGCGAGCCCGTCCAGCGGCACGGCAGGCGGGACGGCGGCGAGGGGGGCCACGGCGTGCGGGCTGGGCAGGTCGCCGCCGCGGGACACGGCGTGGAGGGTGCGGCCCGGACGGTCGAGGGTGAGCGCCACGTCGACGGCGGTCAGCCCGGTGCCGACGAGCAGGACGTCGCCGTCGGACGCGAGCGGCCCGGCGAGGGCGTCCGGCGCCCAGGGATCCGGGACGAACCGGGCGGAGTCGCGGAGCCCGGGCGGTGCCCAGGACTGCCGCGAGCGGAGCGGACCGGTGGCCAGGACGCAGCTGTCGGCCGTGAGTTCGGCGCCGTCGGCGAAGGTGAGCGCCGTCCGGCCGCGCTGCCGGGCGAGGCCGGTCACGGTGGCCGCGACCCGGTGCACCGTGACCAGGGCGCGGGCCCGGGCCGAGGCGTCGGTCAGGGCGTCGGCGAGGTAGGAGCCGAAGAGCCCGCGGGGGACGAAGTCGGCGGCGGTGGTGCGGGCGTCCGCGTGGCGGACCAGCCAGCGGACGAAGTGGGTGTCGTCCTCGGGGTAGCAACTCATTCCCCCCGCAGGGACGTTCAGCCGGTGTCGGCGGTCCCGGGTGGCGTACGCGGTGCCCGCTCCCGGGGCCGAGCCCGAGCCGGGAGCGAGGGCGGGGTCGACGAGGAGGAGGGTTAAGGGGGTGTTCCGGCGGAGGGCGGCCTCGCACAGGTGGATCGCCACGAGCGCGCCGGCGGCGCCGGCCCCGACGACCGCCACGGTGTGCCGGGTCGGGTGGGACTGGTGTGTCGGCAGGGACATCGGTTTCTCCAGCGAGCGATGTTGTCCACTAACTCGATGCACTATATGGAAGTGGAGTGACGGGGACGTCTGATCAGGTGTCCGAGGTGTGTGGGTCGCGTGGTGATCGGATCGTGCCCGGAGCGGTGGTGTGACCGAGGGGGCGGCGTGAGAGATTGGACCCATGCGGATCTCGGCCAGGGCGGACTACGCGGTACGGGCCATGGCGGAGCTGGCCCTCCGGCCCGCCGGCCCGACGAAGGCGGAGTACCTGTCGGGTGCCCAGGACATTCCGCTGCGGTTCCTCCTCTCGATCCTGCGCGAGCTGCGTCAGCACCGGCTGGTGCGCAGCGTGCGGGGCCCCGAGGGCGGCTACGCCCTGGCCCGACCCGCCGCGGAGATCACCCTCGCGGACGTCATCAGGGCCGTGGACGGCTCGCTCGCCAATGTCCGGGACCTCAGCCTCACGGGCCTCGACTACCCGGGCGCGGCGGCTCAACTGCCGGACGTCTGGCGGGCGGTGCGGGTCAGCCTGCGGCAGGTCCTGGAGCACGTCACGCTGGAGGACCTGGCCCGGGGGCAGCTTCCCGAGGGCGTCCGGGCGCGGGCGCGGCAGTACGTCGAGGACGTTCGCCATCCGGTCGCCGACACCTCGGCGGCGCAGGGGCCGGGCGGTCTGGACTGAGCGTCGGCGCGAACCGGTCCGGGGCGGCGACTCGGCTTACCGGGCGGCTTGTCGAGGGGCCCGGATCGGCCCCCGGTGCGTTCGGCGCGTTCGGTGTGTTCGGAGCGTTCAGCGCGTCCGGTGCGTGCCGCGGCCGAGGAGGGCCTCGGCGCCGTCGAGGGCCCGGGCGACCGTGAACACGTAGAACGCGGTCGCGGCCTCGTCGGAAGTCTGCTGGTGGGGCGCGCGTTCCCGGGCGGCGGGGGCGTCCCGGGCGGCGGGGGCCGCGGCGCGGTCGTCCTCGGCGGCGACCAGCAGGAAGGCGCTGTTGAACAGGTAGCGGTAGACCAGGGCGGCGTCCGCGCCGAACCCGGCGCGCTCCAGGATCTGCACGCCGGTCTCGACGACGGGCAGGGCGGCCGGCACGGTCGGGCCGACGAGGCACATCCGTCGGGCGACGCCCGGATACTGCCGCATCACCGTCCGTCCGTCGAGCAGGAGCTCGGTGAACCACTGCCGCCAGGGGAGGCTCGGGTCCGGGACGGGCAGGGCGGCGACCACGGCGCCGGTGACCTCCGCCACCACGGCGTCCCGGTCGCCGACGTGGTGGTAGATCACGCCCGGCCAGACGTCGAGGGCCCCCGACAGCCGGCGGATCGACCAGGTGTCCAGCCCGTGCGCCCTGGTCAGCTCCAGAGCCGCGGCGACGATCTTCTCCGCGGTGATGGGCGGGAGGCCCTCGGCCATGCGGGAGCGTCTGCGGGGGGACCGGATCATACGGCGACCCTAGTTCAGCCCCGGAGAGTCTGGCGAGTGGTCGCACGGTGCGCGCGGGGGCTCGCCGCACCGCCCGCCGCGCCCCCGCGACCTGGCGTTCTCGGTCTCCGGGGCGGTTCCCCGGCCCGGTCCACCACGGGCCGTGGGCGCGCCCGGGGGAGCGCCGCGGGTGCCTGCCGGGCCGTCCCGGCAGGCGGACCGTGACCGCTGCGGAAGGTGGACCGCGACCGGTCCGGGGGACACGCTTCGGCCGCCGCCGGTCGCCTCCCGGCCCGCCTCAGGACGTCCCGACCGGAGCCGTCAGCAGATCGGCGAGGAGGCCGCCGAGGAGCGCGGGGCCGTTGCGGGTGAGGACGGACGCCGGGTGGAACTGCACGGAGGCGAAGTCCGGTCCGCGCAGGGCGTGGACCTCGCCGTCGACGTCGTCGCGGGAGACCAGGACGGTGCCGGGCCGCCAGATGGAGGGGAAGTCCTCGTTGTCGCAGCGGGCGGCGAAGGTGTTGTGGAAACCCACCGTCCTGGTCCGGCCGAACAGGTCGATGGTGCGCCGCACGCCCCGCTGCGGCGCGGGTCTGCGGACGACCGCCAGGCCGAGCAGGGTGCAGAGCACCTGGTGGCCGAGCCCGACCGCCAGGAACGGGGTGCCGTTCGAGAGGAGCATGGCGACGGCGCCGCGGAGGTGGGCGATCCCGGGGTTGCTGCTCTGCCGGGGGTCGCCGGGGCCCGGGCCGATCATGACCAGGTCGTACCCGTCGAAGCCGGACCCGGGCAGCCCGAACCGGTCCGGCTGGTGCCGCTCCGGGTGGTGCCTCCTCGCCGCGTGCTCCTGCGGTCCGTGCTCCTGGGGCCCGAGCCCTTCCGGCCCGCGGCCCGGGAGACCGGGTCCGGGCAGGCGGGGCCCGTCGGGGCGGAACGGGTGGCGGGGGTGTGCGTCGGAGCCGTGCGGATCGCCGAACCGGCTGACCTCGACGGTGGCGCCGAGGGCCGTGAGCATCTGCCGGCCCAGGGCGGTGAAGGTGTCCCCGGGGTCCAGGACGAGGACCCGGCGCCCTTCGAGCGCGGGCATCGGCTGCGCCCGTTCCTCCGGTTCCGCCTGCCAGAACGCGGCGACCGGTTCGTGCCGGGCGGCGAGGGCCCGGCGGACCGCCGTTTGCGAGCCGAGGTCGGAGGGTTCCGGAGCGCGCGCCCCCGGAGCGGGCGCGACGGTCCGCAGGGCCGAGAGCAGGTCGGCGGCCTCGATCCGCGTCCAGGCGGACGCCGCTGCCGGGGCCGACCCGCGGACCGGGGCCGGATCGACGCGGATCCGCAGCCGCCCGGTCGCGTCGACCTCGGCGGTCCGGGCGAGGACGGCGGAGTCCAGGGCCTGGCGGCCGCGTCCGTCCCGGCCGATCAGCGCGATCACGCCGGGGTGGTGGCCCGGGCCGCCGAGCCCGCCCGGTCCGCTCGGGCCGCCCGCGTCGTCCGGGAAGGTGCGGACGGCGGGCGCGGGCGGCCGGGTCTCGTGCAGGATCGTCCGCACGTCGCGGGTGGTCCGGCCCTCGACCTGGTACTCGGTGTGGGCGAGGTGGGGCATGGTCCGCAGCCGGGGGCCGGTGATCCGGCCGCCGGCCGCACAGAGCCGGCCCGCCGTTCCGAGACCCTCGTCGACCGCGCGGTAGAGCCGGGCGGCCTCCTTCGCGCCGGTCAGGAAGGCGACGACGCCTTCGGTGGTCGGCCCGCCGGGCGGGTAGCGGTAGGTACCGCCGGCCGGGTTCAGCGCGATGGTGCCGCGGTCGAGGCCGACATGGCGCCGGGGCGAGGCGCCGAGGAGGACGCGGTCGCCGGTGTGCAGGACGAACGTCCAGTACGCGCCGGGCTGTTGACCGAGCAGGCGCCGGAAGAGGGCGAGCGCGGTGGAGGGCGACCAGTCGGTGACGGTGACCGAGAAGGATCGCCCGGCGTCGGTCCGTCGCAGGGTCGCCGGGTCCTCGTCGTCGGGCTCGGCGCCCGCTCCGGTGAGGCCGACCGGCGTGCCGGGCAGCAGTCCGAGCACCTCGGCGACCGGTGCGAGGGCCTGCTCGGTGACGCGGAGCGCGGTCAGGGCGTCGCCGTCGTCGGAGGCCGTCCCGCCGGGGCCGGCGGGAAGCCGGTGGGGGAGGAGCGCGAGGACCTGGTGGCGGCCGGGCGCGTCGGCGTCCGGCACCGGCAGGTCGCCGATCCGGGCCGGGCGGCTCACCGTGCCGGTCAGCACGTCGAGGATGCCCGGGCCGGTGGTTGCGGGGCGGTGCACCAGGGCGAACGGCGGCGGCGTGGGGCCGGTGATGAGACGGAGCAGCCGTTGGGCGGTCCGGGTCATCGCCGCGCGCTTCCGGCGGTGGCGGGCGGTGCGGTCGGCGAGGAGTCCCGCGTCGGGGTCGGGGCGGAGGTGCGTGGCCCGGTGCGCGTCGGGGTCGGCGCGGTGCGTCCGACCGGTGCGGCGTGCGGGGCTGTCTGCGGGATCGTCAAGGGAGCGGTCCCTCCGGGAGGGTGGCGGCGGCGGTGGCGGGTGCCGCCCACACCCGCCCGAGCCGGACCGTGCCGCCCGGGGGCGGGACCGGTCCGCGCTGTGCCGTCGCGACGGGTGGTTCCGCAGCGACGGGCCTCGCGGCCGTGACGGGTGGTGCCACCGCGACGGGCTGAGCCGCTGCGGTGGGGGCCGGGACCGTCCGGGCCGGCACGACGGGGGTGGGCCTGGTCCGGACAGGGCTGGACAGGGAGGCCCGGACGGCATGGTCGGTGGGCCATCTGCAGCTCCTGTTGGACGCTGTCTATGAAGTGAGGCTAACCTTACCTACTCGCGGTCAACAAACGTCAAGAGTTTCCCGTCCGACCCGTGCCGAAGGATCCTTCGCACACACGAATGCGCCGCCCCCGCCTTGGCGGGGACGGCGCATGACCGAACGTCAGCTCTCCCGGGCGTCAGCCCTCCGAGCGGCGGAGCAGGTAGGTGTCCATGATCCATCCCTTGCGCGCCCGGGCCTCCTCGCGCAGCTCGCTGATCCGCGGGGCGGTCTCCGCGAGCGGACCGGCGGCGAGGATCTCGTCGGGCGTGCCGAGGTAGGCGCCGTAGAAGACCTCCAGCCCCTCGGGGTCGATCGCGGCGAAGGCGGCGCGCCCGTCGAGCATCACCACCACGTCGTCCACGCCCTCCGGGAAGCCCTCGGCGAGCCGGCGGCCGGTGGTGATCTGCACCGGTCGGCCGACCCGGGTCAGCGTGGTGCGGTGCCGGGCGGCGAGTGCCGAGACGCTGCTGATCCCCGGGACCACCTCGTAGCCGAACGCCGCGCCGCCGCGGGCGAGGACCTCGTCGATCACGGCGATGACGCTGTCGTAGAGGCTCGGATCGCCCCAGACCAGGAACGCGCCGGTCTCGTCCGGGCCGAGGTGCTCGGCGACCAGCCGCTCGACCAGGTCGGCCCGGCGGCTGCGCCAGTCCTCCACGGCCGCCGCGTACGCGGGGGTGGTGCGGTCCCGCTCCGCGTCCGAGACGCCGACCACGCGGTGGCCGGGCCGGCCGTGCTCGGCGAGGATCTGCCGGCGCAGCCGGATCATGTCCTGCCGTTCCTCGTTCTTGTCGAGGATGAAGAAGACGTCGGTGCGGGCCAGGGCCTTGGCGGCCTGGAGGGTCAGGTGGTCGGGGTCGCCCGCACCGATGCCGATGACGAAGATGTGCTGCATGACAGCGATTGTGCCGTCCGGCTAGTCCGGTCGACCGCCGGGGGCGGCTCCGGAGGTGCGCTCCGGGAGGCGCCCGGACGGTGCCCGGAAGTCGCTCCCGGGGGTGGCGCCGCGGGTGTTGCGGCCGGTGCCGCGGGTGGGTTTCGGGGGGCTCCGGGGGCGGGTGGGGAGGGTGGGGCGGAAGGGCGCCCCGGGGCCCGTTTCGTTGACCGGGCGGGGCCGGAGCTAGCATGTGAACACCCTCCTAGCTCGAAAGATGGACTTGTGACTGTCAACGACGACGTGTTCACGGACTGGAAAAACCGCGAGGAGATCGCGGAGTCGATGATTCCGATCATCGGCCGACTGCACCGGGAGCGGGACGTCACAGTCCTGCTGCACAGCCGCTCCCTGGTGAACAAGTCGGTGGTCAGCATCCTCAAGACCCACCGGTTCGCCCGCCAGATAGCCGGCGAGGAGCTCTCGGTCACCGAGACGCTGCCCTTCCTCCAGGCGCTCACCGCGCTCGATCTCGGCCCCTCCCAGATCGACATCGGTATGCTCGCCGCCACCCACCGCGCCGACGGCCGCGGCCTCTCGGTGGAGCAGTTCACCGCGGAGGCGGTCGCCGGTGCCACCGGCGACAACAAGATCGAGCGCTTCGGCTCGCGCGACGTCGTGCTCTACGGCTTCGGCCGCATCGGCCGCCTGGTGGCGCGCCTGCTGATCGAGAAGGCCTCCGGCAACGGCCTGCGGCTGAAGGCGATCGTCGTCCGCCGGGGCGGTGACCAGGACATCGTGAAGCGCGCCTCGCTGCTGCGGCGCGACTCGATCCACGGCCAGTTCCAGGGCACCATCACCGTCGACGAGGCGAACGACACGATCGTCGCCAACGGCAACGCGATCAAGGTGATCTACGCCGACGACCCGTCCCAGGTCGACTACACGGCGTACGGGATCAACGACGCGATCCTGATCGACAACACCGGCAAGTGGCGCGACCGCGAGGGCCTGTCGAAGCACCTCCGCCCCGGCATCGACAAGGTCGTGCTGACCGCCCCGGGCAAGGGCGACGTGCCCAACATCGTGCACGGCGTGAACCACGACACGGTCAAGCCGGACGAGCAGATCATCTCCTGCGCGTCCTGCACCACCAACGCGATCGTGCCGCCGCTGAAGGCGATGGACGACGAGTACGGCGTGCTGCGCGGCCACGTGGAGACGGTCCACTCGTTCACCAACGACCAGAACCTGCTGGACAACTACCACAAGGCCGACCGCCGCGGCCGCTCGGCGCCGCTGAACATGGTGATCACCGAGACCGGTGCCGCCTCCGCCGTCGCCAAGGCGCTGCCGGACCTCAAGGCGAAGATCACCGGCAGCTCGATCCGCGTGCCGGTGCCGGACGTCTCGATCGCGATCCTCAACCTGCAGCTGGCGCGCGAGACCAGCCGCGAGGAGGTCCTGGAGTACCTCCGCGAGGTGTCGCTGACCTCGTCGCTGAAGCGCCAGATCGACTTCACCACCGCGCCCGACGCGGTGTCGAACGACTTCATCGGCTCGCGTCACGCCTCGATCGTCGACGCCGGCGCCACCAAGGTCGAGGGCGACAACGCGATCCTCTACCTGTGGTACGACAACGAGTTCGGCTACTCCTGCCAGGTCATCCGGGTCGTCCAGTACGTCTCCGGCGTGGAGTTCCCGACCTTCCCCGCTCCGGCGGTCTGATCAACGAGTACGACCCCCGTGGGGGGGGGGGGCCGGGGAGAGGAGCCGCCCCCCCCCCCCGGTACGCGCCCCCCCCCCCCCCCCCCCCCCCCCCCCCCCCCGCCGCCCCCCCCCCCCGG